>NZ_JBNUPI010000003.1:0-140702 GCF_050409505.1 Facklamia sp. P12937 | reverse complement strand
ATTAATCAATATATTCACCACTATAATCATAGAAGAATAAAACAAAAATTGAGCGGTATGTCTTTGCTTGAATACCGAATCTATACCATTCAATTAACCGTTTAAATACAAACTCCAACTTTTGAGGTTCACATCATTAAAATACTTAAGCATAGTTTTTAATTCTGATTCAAATACGAACATTAAGATAATTAAGCCTTTGTTTGTTTGAATCGAGGTTTATTAAGCACTTTTAATGTGCTACTATGCTTTTGAGGAGGCGATGAAATGGTATCGGTTGGAGTCATTATGGGGTCAAAATCAGACTGGCCTACAATGAAAATAGCCACAGAAATGCTAACTGAATTTGGAATCGAATTTGAAAAGAAAGTTGTGTCAGCACATCGTATGCCTGATGAAATGTTTGCTTATGCTAAAGATGCTCACAAGCGAGGTCTACAAGTTATTATAGCAGGTGCAGGGGGAGCTGCTCATCTACCGGGAATGGTTGCAAGTCAAACTACCTTGCCGGTTATCGGTGTGCCTATTAAGAGCTCTACTTTAAATGGATTGGACTCATTACTATCCATTGTTCAAATGCCAGGTGGTGTTCCGGTAGCAACAACAGCTATTGGTAAGGCAGGGGCAAAAAATGCGGGCCTATTAGCTATCCGAATTTTAAGTCTACAAGATACTTCTTTAGTGCAGAAATTAGAGCAATATCACCGACAGATGCGTCAAATGTCCATAGAAAGTGGGCAAGAACTTGAATAATTACATTAAACCTGGTTCTACTATCGGCATTATCGGCGGCGGACAACTGGGCAAAATGTTGTCCCAATCTGCAAAGCGGATGGGATATCGCGTAGGAATTTTTGATCCAGGACAAAATTGTTCAGCCTCTCAAGTTGCTGACTTTCACTGTCAAGCAGCTTTCGATGATCAAAAAAGTCTAGCTGAATTCGCCCATCAAGTCGATGTATTAACTTTTGAATTTGAGAATATTTCTTTGGAGTCGCTTAATAGAATTGTAGAAGAGGGAGCATATCTTCCTCAAGGTTCTTCAATTTTAAGACTTACTCAAGATCGTTTAACAGAAAAAGAGTTTTTAAGAACTAGCGGTGTACCCGTTGCAGATTATTATCCAGTTAGTAGTTATGAAGAACTTAAGCAAGGTCTTGAGCAATTAGATTACCCAGCCGTCTTGAAGACAAGACGCTTTGGTTATGATGGTAAAGGACAAATCATGTTAAAGAGCGAAGACGATATAGAAGAAGCCAAACAGCTTATTGACTCAGCTCCTTGTATATTAGAAGCTTTTGTTCCTTTCGATATGGAGTTATCCCATATGGTCGTAAGGAATAAACAAGGTCAAACGCGTATTTTTCCTTTGTCTGAAAATATTCACTATAATCATATTCTTCATCAGTCGATTGTACCCGCTCGTGTTTGTGAAGCAGTGGCCAATCAAGCCTTTAAGCTGGCAAAAACGATTGCCCATAAACTGAACTTAATTGGAATTGTTTGTATTGAAATGTTTCTAGCCGACGATAAAATTCTAGTGAATGAATTGGCACCTCGACCACATAATTCAGGTCACTATACCATTGAAGCATGTCAGTATTCACAATTTGATTTACATATTCGCTCAATTTGCGGTATGACACTTCCACAAAATAAACTATTATCTCCTGTTGTAATGACAAATATTTTAGGACAAGATCAAGAGATGGTGATTGACCAATGGCCAAATCATCCCGATTGGCACCTCCATCTATATAGTAAGGGGGAAGCGCGTCAAGATCGTAAGATGGGACACATCACTCAGCTTGCTCAAAATCCTGAGAGTATTTTAAAAACATTAAAAAAGATTGACAATTGGTCTTATAAATCATAAAAATCTAAAATTTAAGGAGTTGTTCTTATGTATAAAGTAGAGGTATTCGTAACTTATAAGGAATCAATTTTAGACCCTCAAGGTGAAGCAATTAAAGGTTCCGTTCATCGTATGGGAGTTAACCAGGTTAAAGAAATTCGTCAAGGAAAATACTTTGAATTAAAAATTGAAAAAGGACAAGAAAAAATTGAGACTTTAGTTGAGGAAATCTGTGATAAAATTTTAGCTAATCCGGTAATGGAATCTTATCGTTACACAATTACGGAGGTGGAATAGGATGAAGTTTGCAGTCATTCAATTCCCAGGCTCTAACTGTGATTTAGATGCCTTTCATGCTATCAAAGATGTCATGGGGCAAGAAGTAGAATATGTTAGTCATAAGGCTGATTCCTTAGAAGGTTTTGATGCAGTCCTAGTACCTGGCGGGTTCTCATTTGGTGATTATCTACGCTGTGGTGCGATTGCTTCTCATTCTAACGTGATGCAAGCTGTTAAAGCGTTTGCTAATGAAGGCAAATTAGTCATTGGTATCTGTAATGGGTTTCAAATATTAACAGAAGCGGGACTTCTGCCAGGTGCTTTGATTCGTAACACTTCTTTAAAATTTGTTTCAAAAAAACAGCCTCTAGAGGTTGTAAATGCAGGTTCTGCCTTTACAAATGCCTATAAAGAAGGACAGATTATTACCGTTCCAATCGCTCATGGTGAGGGGAATTATGTCGTTTCAGAAGATGAACTTAAATTATTAGAAGAAAACAACCAAATTCTTTTCCGTTATGCAGGAGAAAACCCGAATGGCTCGATTGCAAATATTGCTGGGATTTCTAATAAAGAAGGCAACGTGATGGCCATGATGCCACACCCAGAACGGGCAGTTGAAGAAATAATTAATGGTACAGATGGTATTGGAGTCTTTCAATCAATGATTAATCACTATCAAACAAAGGCGGTGCAACATGGCTAAATTAAAGGAACTTTCTCCTCAAGAAGTAGAAACAAGTAAAATTTACCGTGATTGGGGATTAAAGGATGAAGAATACTTACATATCAAAGAAGATATTTTAGGACGTCAACCAAATTTTACTGAAACAGGCCTTTATGCCGTGATGTGGTCTGAACACTGTTCTTATAAAAACTCTAAGCAAGTACTTAAGAAGTTTCCAATAGATGGTCCACAAGTTCTTCAAGGACCCGGTGAAGGAGCAGGTATTGTCGATATTGGTGACCAACAAGCTGTTGTTTTTAAGGCTGAGAGTCATAATCACCCGTCTGCTATTGAACCTTATGAAGGAGCAGCAACTGGTGTCGGCGGTATCTTAAGAGATATCTTCTCTATGGGAGCTCGTCCCATCGCATCATTGAACTCCTTACGATTTGGGGAGTTAGATAATGACCGTATGCGCTATTTATTCGAAGAAGTAGTCGCCGGAATTGCTGGATATGGAAATTCAATCGGGATTCCAACAGTAGGCGGTGAAATTGCTTTTGATGATTGTTATAAGGGAAACCCTTTAGTAAATGCGATGTCTGTAGGTCTAATTGACCATGCAGATATGCAAGTAGGTCAAGCCCAAGGAATTGGAAACTCTATTGTTTACGTAGGAGCAAAGACAGGGCGCGATGGTATTCATGGAGCAACTTTTGCTTCAGTAGAATTTGACGATGAAGTGGAATCTGAACGCTCAGCTATTCAAGTAGGAGATCCATTTATGGAAAAACTCCTGATGGAAGCCTGTTTAGAAGTTATCTACAACCATAAAGAAGCTTTAGTGGGTATTCAAGATATGGGTGCGGCTGGTTTAGTTTCTTCGTCTTCAGAAATGGCTGAAAAAGCTGGCACAGGTGTAACTTTAAACCTTGACCTAGTTCCTCAAAGAGAAACGGGCATGATTCCTTATGAAATGATGCTTTCTGAATCGCAAGAACGGATGCTTTTATGTGTCAAGCGTGGTATGGAAGAAGAAATTATCAATGTCTTTAAAGAATATGATCTAGACGCTGTAGTGATTGGTGAAGTTACTGGGGATGGTCAATACCGCTTGATGCATCAAGGTAAAGAAGTAGCCAACTTACCAGTTAATTCGCTAGGAGATGGACCGGTGTATAACAATCAAGGTCAAGTACCAGAGCGTATTCGTGAATGGGCAGATAAGGGACAATTCCAACCACAAATTGATAATGCGACCCAAACATTAAAAGATATCTTACAACAGCCAACAGTCGCTTCTAAAAAAGTAGCTTACGATACTTTCGACTCGCAAGTTCGAACCTCTACTTTAGTCTGGCCAGGCTCAGACGCAGCAGTGGTTAGAATTCGTGGCACTAAAAAAGCGATTGCTATGACTGCTGATTATAATTCACGTTACATCTATCTCAATCCGGAAATTGGTAGCCAAATGGCTGTAGCAGAAGCAGCTAGAAATATCGTAGCTTCAGGTGGAAAACCTTTAGCAATTACTGACTGTTTAAACTTTGGAAGCCCAGAAAAGCCAGAAGTCTTTTATGAATTAGATAAATCAGCTGATGGTATTGCAGCAGCCTGCCGTCAATTAGATACACCAGTTATTTCTGGTAACGTATCACTTTATAATGAGACAAATGGTCAAGCAATCTATCCTTCTCCAATGATTGGTATGGTTGGACTAATAAAAGATATCGAAAAAGTAACTACTCAATTCTTTAAAGCAGCTGGAGATGCTATTTACATGATTGGTCATACGACAGATGCCTTTAATGGATCTGAATTACAAAAAATGATGCTAGGTAAGATCGAAGGTCCTTTGTTTGACTATGATTTAGCAGCTGAAAAGGCCAACCAGGAGACTGTTGCCGCGGCTATCCAAAAAGGATATCTTGCTTCTGCGCATGACCTTTCTGAAGGTGGATTAGCTGTTGCTTTAGCGGAGTCAGCATTTAATACGGACTTAGGTCTAGAAGTAAAAGTGGACCTACCAGCTAGTCATTTATTCGCAGAGAACGGTTCACGCTTTATTGTTTCTGTAAGAGCTGATCAAAAAGCAGCGTTTGAAGCTGAATTTAAAGACCAATTCACTTTAATCGGTCAAGTAACCGATAAAGATCGAATTCGAATTCAAGCCAAAGATCAATTTATTGATGCCAAACGCTCAGACTTGCAACAACTATGGGAGGAAGCTATACCATGTCTTTTAAGAGGGAAGTAATCCGAGGCCAAGAAGTCGTCTCTACTGAAATCACCGATGATATATTCGATTTACCCTATGAAGAATGTGGTCTAATAGGTTTATGGAATCAAAAAGATGCCGCATTTGATGCTTACTATGGTCTACATGCCCTTCAACATCGTGGTCAAGAAGGGGCGGGAATTGCTGTCCTTAATGGCGATGAAATGCTAGCTCATCGTGACTTTGGTTTAGTGAATCAAGTTTTTAATCGCCGTCAAAAATTAGAAGAATTACCTGGAGATGCTGCCTTAGGTCATGTACGTTATGCAACTGCCGGTCTTAATGATATTAATAATATCCAACCCCTTGTCTTTCATTTCAATGATGGACCGGTTGCCATGGCTCATAACGGAAACTTAGTCAATGCTCACACTTTAAAAGTGGAACTTGAGAAAAAAGGCTCTATTTTTAATACCACTTCTGATAGTGAAGTAATTATGCATTTGATTCGTCGCTCTCAAAAAGAAAGCTTCATTGAAAAGTTAAAAGAATCTTTAAAGCAAGTGGTAGGAGGTTTTACTTATCTGTTCCTTACTGAAGAAGAATTAATTGGAGTGTGTGATCCCAATGGGTTTAGACCGTTGATTGTAGGAAGAATGCCTAATGGTGGGTATGTAATGGCTTCTGAGTCGTGCGCTTTAGACCAAATTGGTGCTTCTTATCTATTTGATGTGGAACCAGGTCAAGTGGTTTCCATTAATAATGAAGGTATCCAAAAAGAATATTATACAGAAAGCCGTCAACAAGCTATTTGCTCGATGGAGTTTATCTATTTTGCTCGACCGGATTCGAACATACATGGTATCAACGTACATACAGCTCGCAAGAATTCAGGAAAAAAACTAGCCCAAGAACAGCCGGTCGAAGCTGATATTGTAATTGGTGTTCCCAATTCATCACTTTCGGCTGCCTCAGGTTATGCAGAGGAAGCTGGTATTCCTTATGAAATGGGTCTTATTAAGAACCAGTATATTGCACGAACTTTTATCCAACCAACCCAAGAACTAAGAGAGCGGGGTGTAAGGATGAAGCTTTCAGCAGTCCGCAAAGTTGTCGAAGGAAAACGTATTGTGATGGTAGATGATTCCATCGTTCGAGGGACAACGTCTAAAAGAATTGTTGGCTTATTAAAAGCCGCAGGTGCTAAGGAAGTTCATGTACGCATTGCGTCACCCGCACTTAAACATCCTTGTTTTTACGGTATTGATATTTCGAATACGCGCGATTTAATTGCGGCCAACCATACACTAAAAGAAATTGAAAAGATTATCGATGCTGATTCATTAGCCTATCTCAGTGAAGAGGGTTTAGTTTCAGCTATTGACCTTCAATCAGATGCTCCTTATAAAGGATTATGTATGGCATACTTTAATGGAGATTATCCGACAGCTCTACATGATTTTGAAAAAGAATATCTTGCAGAATTAGAACGCATTGTTGAAGATTAATGATTAGGAGGAAATAAGTTGACGAAGGAAAATGCTTATAGTCGTGCAGGAGTAGACGTGCACGCTGGATATGAAGCGGTTAAAAGAATGAAAAAGCATGTCGAAAGAACCCTACGTCCTGAAGTGTTAACTCATTTAGGTGGCTTTGGTGGAGCGTTTGATCTTTCAAAATTTTCATATCAAGAACCGGTTTTAGTAAGTGGAACAGACGGGGTGGGTACCAAATTAATGGTCGCTATTCAAGCAGGAAAATACGATACAATTGGTATCGATTGTGTAGCCATGTGCGTCAACGATGTGGTGGCTCAGGGTGCAGAACCTTTATTTTTCCTTGACTACATTGCGGTGGGTAAAAATGATCCGCAAGTAGTCGAGCAAATAGTAGCAGGGGTTGCTGAAGGCTGTGTTCAAGCAGGAGCCGCTTTAGTGGGTGGAGAAACAGCTGAAATGCCTGGTATGTATGATGAGAAAGATTTTGATGTGGCAGGATTTACTGTCGGAATAGCCGAGAAAAAAGAATTGCTTACGGGTAATCAGGTCAAGGCAGGAGATGTTCTAATTGGTTTAGCTTCATCAGGCATTCATTCCAATGGTTTCTCTTTAGTCCGTGACATCTTCTTCAATCAACATGATTATCAATTATCGGAGCCAGTTTTAGAAGGCGCTGACCAAAGCTTAGCTGAAGCTTTATTAGTTCCAACAAAAATCTATGTCAAAACGGTCATGCCATTGGTTAAAGCCGGCTTAATTAATGGAATAGCCCATATTACAGGTGGAGGGTTTGTCGAAAACTTACCACGGATGATGCAAGAGGATTTAGCTTGTGAAATCAAATTAGGCTCTTGGCCAGTGTTACCAATCTTTAATCAAATGCAAGCTTTAGGAAAAATTGAATCCTTAGAAATGTATGAAATTTTTAACATGGGGATTGGTATGGTCCTAGCAGTAGATGTTGAAAAAGTAGTGGAAGTAAAACAAAGATTAGACCAACTTGGAGAAAACGCCTATGAAATTGGTCAAGTGGTTGAGAAAAGAGATAAAGAAGTTATTTTCAACTAGTAAGGAGGGGAAGGATGAAAGTTGCAGTATTTGCATCAGGGTCAGGTTCTAATTTTCAGGCTTTAGTGGAATCATGCCAGGATCGACCTGACATTGAATTTGTCTTATTATTTTCAGACTATCATCAAGCTTATGCATTGGAAAGAGCAAACAAATTGGGCATAACTACTTTAGTGGCCAGTCCAAAAGACTTTAATACTCGAGAAGACTATGAAAATTTTCTATTAATACAGATGCAGGATTATCAGATTGATTACATTCTATTAGCAGGTTACATGCGTGTCATTGGTCCACCTTTATTAGAAGCTTATCCTGATCGAATACTCAATATTCATCCTTCACTGCTTCCTGCTTTTCCTGGTCGGCACGGCATCGCTGATGCCTACCGAGCTGGGGTTAAAGAAACAGGAGTGACTGTTCATTTAGTGGACCAAGGAATCGATACAGGCAGAATTTTAGGTCAGAAGAAAGTTTTGATTGAAGAAGGCGAAAAATTAGTGGATCTTGAGGAAAAAATCCATCAAGTAGAACATCAATTATATCCTCAAGTTGTAAAAGAATTTCTTAAAGGAGTGGAGTAAATTGTCACGTGCATTAATAAGTGTTTCGGATAAAACGGGTCTGCTGCCAATGGCGAAAGCCTTAATTGCTCAAGGAGTTGAGATTATCTCAACAGGAGGGACCAAACGTTTTCTTGATGAAGCTGGACTTAAGACAACGGCTGTTGAGGAAGTGACTAATTTTCCTGAAATGATGGATGGCAGAGTGAAGACCTTGCATCCAAAAATTCACGGAGCTTTACTGGCTTTAAGAGATAATAAAGACCATCAACTAGCGGTTAAGAATCACGAAATTGAGTACATCGATTTTGTTATTGTTAATCTTTATCCATTTAAGCAAACAATCAAAAAAGCAGAAGTGACTTTAGCAGAAGCAATTGAACAGATTGATATTGGAGGACCGAGTATGATCCGTTCTGCGGCTAAAAATTATCAATCTGTCACCGTTGTTGTAGATCCAAGAGACTATGCTGTTGTCATTGAAGAATTAGAAAGTCAAGGTCAGACTAAGGCTGTTACTCGTCAACAATTGGCTCAAAAAGTGTTTGCTCACACGGCAGCTTATGATGCTTTGATTGCCAGTTATTTGGCTAATCAAATTGCTGAAGTGGAAGAAGAAGGTCAAATTGCACCAGTTGAATCACTTACCTTAACTTATGATCGGATGTATGATTTAAGATATGGTGAGAATGCTCATCAAAAAGCAGCTGTCTACCAAAAACCAATCACATCTTCTTATGCTATTACTCATGCCAAAGTTTTAAATGGTAAGCCTTTATCTTATAATAATCTACGCGATGCAGATGCCGCTATCAAAATGATCCGCGAATTTCCAGATCAAGCATGTGCAGTGGCAGTTAAACACATGAATCCTTGTGGTATAGCGGTTGCTGAAACAATAGAGATAGCTTTTAATCGATGCCGTCAAGCAGATCCAATTTCTATTTTTGGAGGCATTGTGGTTGTGAATCGGACCTTAACAATTAAATTAGCTGAAACGCTTCATTCCATGTTTCTTGATGTTATTATTGCGCCTTCTTTTGAAGAGGGAGCTTTAGAAATCCTCAAGCAAAAAGTGAATGTGCGTGTACTTCAATTAGACATGGATGACCTTTCAATGGATGCTGAAGAAATAACTTCGATAAGTGGAGGACTTTTAGTTCAAGAAGCTGATAGTTTAGTAGAAGATTCTGAACAATGGCAGCAAATGGGGACAGTTTCAACTTCTAATGAAAAAAGAGCGGCTTTATCATTTGCCTGGAGAGTGGTTAAGCATGTTAAATCAAATGCCATTGTTGTGGCTGATGGTCAGCAGACTTATGGTGTAGGTGCAGGTCAGACTAACCGTGTAGGAGCTGCTAAAATTGCTTTGGATCATGCTAAAGAATTAGGTGCCGACTTTTCTAAGATGGTATTAGCTTCAGATGCCTTTATACCAATGACAGATACAATTGAGTTAGCCCATCAATATGGTGTTCAGGCAATTGTGCAACCCGGTGGTTCCATTGGTGATAAGGAAGTAATTGCCAAAGCCGATGAATATGGTATTGCTATGTTAGCGACCAAAGTCCGTCATTTCCGTCATTAAGAGAAAGAGGTAATCATGAAATTATTAGTTATTGGTAGTGGAGGACGCGAACATGCGATTGCCTATCATTTGTTAAAAAGTCCCCTAGTCGAATCGGTTTTTTGTGCTCCTGGCAATCCAGGTATGAAAGTAGATGGCATAAATTGTGTAGACATCGCTGAGAATGCTTTTGAAGACTTAATCAATTTTGCCAAACAAGAACAAATTGATTGGACTTTTGTAGGTCCGGAAGGTCCTTTATTTGAAGGAATTGTTGACCATTTTACCCAAGCAGGTCAAATTGCTTTTGGGCCAAGTAAAGCTGCTGCTCAAATCGAAGGTTCTAAATTGTTTGCCAAAAAATTAATGCAAAAATATAAGATTCCAACTGCCCAGTATGCTAGTTTTACTGAGCAAGAGGCTGCACTCGCTTATTTGAATAACCAGTCGACTCCGATTGTAGTTAAAGTCGATGGGCCAGCTGCAGGTAAAGGAGTTACCGTTGCTTTAAGTAAAGAAGAGGCAGAGAATGCGATTAAATTAGCTTTTGAAAAAGATCCAGCAAAGCAAAGAATCGTAATTGAAGAATGTTTGCTTGGACCAGAGTTTTCAATCTTTTCAATGGTTTATAAAGGTAAAGTTTGCCACTCTTTGCCAGCTAGAGATCATAAACGTTTATTAGATGGTAATCTGGGGCCTAATACAGGCGGTATGGGAGCATTTGCCCCCGTTGAAGATATCTCAGAAGAACTATATCAAGAAACCCTTCGAACGATTGTAGAGCCTACTTTAGTGGCTATGGATAAAGAGGGGACTCCTTTTAATGGTGTTTTATATACAGGGCTAATGAACACAGCTGAAGGACCAAAAGTGATTGAGTTTAACGCACGTTTCGGTGATCCAGAAACCCAGGTCGTCTTGCCTTTATTGAAAACAGATTTTGCAGAATTGATCAATGACTTGCTGCATGGTCGTGAGACCCAAGTGGAGTGGAGGGAAGAAAAAGCATGCATGGGAGTTATCTTAGCGGCTGAAGGTTACCCACAAAATCCTACACGTGGGATTGAGTTTTCATTAAAGTCTTCTATGGATGAGACTATGAAAATCTACTATGCAGGAATTTCTTCTTACCGCCCACTTGTTTCTAGCGGGGGAAGAATTGCCATGGTTACTTGTTTAGCTGACACAAAGCAATTAGCACAAGACAAAATTTATGAGTATCTATCAAAACAAGCACTCGATCAAATTTATTACCGTAAAGACATAGGGGTCAACTTGCTTAAGCCATAGCATTCCTTTAGAATGAAAATATCGGTTTTCAATCGACTTTCATTTTAAGGATATAAATTAGGAGGTTGGCTATGGACTTTATTTCAGATATCGTCACACAATTCCGAACGGAAATTGATATTATTCAGCTATCACAAGATATTTTGATTAGCTTATTTAAAATCATTTTCTCAGTCATTCTACTTTACACTTTAAAAAAAGTTTTAATTAAAATGATTGAGAGTTACTTTCTGGGTAAAAGGTCTTCACGTATTCGCTTTGCTAAAAAAGCACGCAATCATACAATTAGTCGTTTATTGACTAACTTGGTTCAATATCTTTTTTATTTCTTTTTAGCCTACACGGTCTTAAGTATCATGGGTGTTCCAGTTGGTACTTTAGTAGCTGGGGCTGGAATTGTCAGTTTAGCCATTGGTTTGGGTGCTAAAGATTTAGTCTCAGATGTTGTTAATGGTTTCTTCATTCTCTTGGAACACCAATTTGATGTTGGGGATGCGGTAGATATTAATGGCTACAGTGGAACCGTTTATTCCATTGGTTTAAGAAATACGGTCGTCCGTGATTACAATGGAATTCATCATTTCATTCCCAACGGCAGTATTACTCAAATGTCCAATCTCTCACTCAATAGTATCCGTGTGGATATTGATTTGTTCATTTATCCTGAACAAAATATAGATCAGCTTGAAGCTCGGCTTCAAGAAATTTATTTAAAAGTGCCACAAGATGATCAGTTGATTTTACGTGCTCCAGAATTTTTAGGAGTCTTTCGTGACTCACAAGGACGTTTGATTTATAAAATAAGGATATGGTCCAAGAGTGTTGATGACATGTTAGTCGTTCAAGCTAGATACTATAAAGCTTTTATCCAAGGCTTATCTGAAGCTAAGGTGAAATTAGCCATGGGTAATCAAGAGCGAGTTCAAGTAGCATTAAATGAAGAACAGTTCATGGAAGCAGAATAAATAATAGCCAAATAAAAAGCTGACCTCATTTGAGGTTAGCTTTTTATGTATAAACCTAATATTTAAGCTTTGTTAACTGAAGCATCGTAAATACCATCGATGGCTTCTTTAATAGTTTGATTGAACTCTTCATCACTTTGACTGGCTCTTAAATCTTGTGAAAGAGCACGGGAGAATGAAGCGATGCAGTTAGGTGTTTTCTTCAAGCGGGCATTAGCTTCCTCGGTAGGATATCCACCTGATAAAGCAACGACTCTTACCATATTTGGATGGTTGGCAATTTCTTCATAGGTAGAAGGCTTAGTAGGGATAGTAATTTTAAGCATCACTAATTCATTTTCTTCCAATTTGTTTAAGTGAGCCAGAATCTCTTCAGCTAATTTTGCTTCGATCTTTTCTTTATCTTCTGCATGAATATTTACTTCAGGTTCGATAATTGGAACGAGTCCTGCAGCAATAATTTGTTTAGCAATTTCAAATTGTTGATCAACAACTGCTTTGATTCCGACTTCAGAATATGAATTAATAGTAGAACGCATTTTTGTTCCAAAAATATGACGCTCATTAGCTCTTTCTAACAATTCATCAAGAAGGGTGATAGGTTTCATTAGTTGAACACCATCTGCTTCTTCCATGAGTCCTAAGTCCACTTTAAGGAAAGGAACTACTTTTTTCTCTTCCCAAAGATAGTCAGCTGTTTTTTTGCCTTCAACTTCACGATCGATTGTTTGTTCAAATAAAATAGCGCCTAAGATTTTTTCGTTGCTAAAAGAAGGGGCAGTCATGATACGTCTACGCATTTCATGAACTTTATCAAACATTTCATCTTCATTTGAATATTGGTCCTCGTTTACTCCGTATGCCTTTAAAGCTTTTGGTGTGGATCCACCAGATTGATCAAGCGCAGCGATAAAACCTTTGCCGTTTTTAATTTGTTCAAATTGTTGTGAATTCATTCCATTACTCCTTTACGTTTACTATGCTTATGATAGCTTTAAATCTTAAAATATGCAATCTATTTCATTTTAATCAATAAGGTAAGTGCCTTCTTCAGTCACCACCAGGTCAACTTGTTTGTCATGGTCTTCTGTAGGAATGTCATCGTATTGTAATTGGGCATAATAAGGTAGAACTAAATAGGCATTTTTAGCTCTAAGTAAGTAACGATCATAGTAGCCTCCGCCATAACCAAGGCGCTCGCCACGGTTATTGCAAGTTACGCATGGCATAATGATAAGGTCGATGTCTTCTGGTTCAAGTCTTTGACTGATTTTTTCTGGCTCTAAGATTCCAAAAGCGGATCTTTCTAAAGGAGAATTTTCTTTATATACTAAGGCTTCCATGACACGACCAGGGAAAACTCGAGGAATACCCACTGTTTTTCCGTCTTTCCATGCTCTTTGAATGATGGGATGAGTGTTCATTTCTTCATCAGTAGAATAATAAACCATCATCTTTTTTGCTTTTTTATATTCATCCAGTTGGAAAAGCTGTTGATAAATTTTTTCTTCGGCAAAGCGACGATATTCACTTGTAAGTTGGGCTCTTTTTGCAAAAATTTCTTTTCTTAATTCTGTCTTACTCTTCATTTTGAACCTCCTAATAAAATACTTATTATAATTATACCATTAGTTTATAAAAGATAAATCAGCTGCTTTTTACTTGTATACTTTTAAATTACAATGATAATAAAAGAAAGAGGTGTTTTTATGTATCAATTAGCTGATTTAAAAGAAATCGCAGCCGATTGGAAAGCTTGTTTAGACAAGCAAGAACAATGGCTTGTCCTGAATCAATTAAACAATTATTTAAACCAGGAAGAGGCTGTCATATATCCACCAGCAGTAGAAGTTTTTAAAGCTTTAGAGCTGTGTCCATATTTTGATACTAAGGTAGTTATTATTGGACAAGATCCTTACCATGGTTCTAATCAAGCCAACGGCTTGGCTTTTTCAGTGAATGAGGGCCAGTCAGTGCCTCCTTCTTTGAAAAATATTTTTAAAGAATTATCAGATGATCTCAAAGTCCCTATCCGAAAAGAAACAGACCTGTCAGACTGGGCGAGACAAGGAGTGCTGTTATTAAATCGCGTGTTAACCGTCAGAGCAGGTGAAGCGAACTCTCACCAAGGAATCGGATGGGAATTCGTCACCAACCAAATCATTCAATGCCTTAATCATCATCCAAACTCTCTTATATTTATTCTCTGGGGTAAAAAAGCACAATCACTTGAAAAGTTGATAGATCGTTCCAAGCATCGAGTGATCAAGTCCAGTCACCCGAGCCCCCTAGCAGCCTATCGTGGCTTTTTTGGATCCAAGCCTTTTTCGAAAACCAATTCCTTTTTAATTGAAAAAGGCTATCAGCCTATCAAGTGGGCACCTTAGCTAAAACTATAACTAGGTGAAAAAAGTAAGCGTAATCCAAGCAATCAAATTATTGATAAAATGAAAACTCATGGATGCCGCTACATTGGCTTGATACTTCCAATAAAAATAAGTGAGACCTAAAGTCAATGGAAGATAGATGACAGCATCTGCTAAAGTAGCCATGTGCGCTCCTGTAAATAGTAAAATCGATAAGATTGTCATTGACCATTTGAACGATTTGCCTTTGTGGACTGAGGGACCGATGATGGCTTGACGAAAGATTAGTTCTTCCACAAAAGGAGCAAAAATAACTAACATAAAGAAAGTAAAATAACTAGGAACGTTCCCAATTAAATCTTGGATGGCTTGTTGATTAGCCCCCATACCCTCCAAGTCTATATAAGGCTCAATTAGACTAAGTAGGATAATACGTACAATGCCAATAATTAAGAAGCAAAGGATAGTTTTACCTAAAAGACTCTTCCAACTAGTTTGCTGGAGTAATCGCTGCCATTGATCCATTGTATATTTTCCATACAAGTACCAAGCAACAAAGCAAATAATTAGCATACTGACTAGTAAAACCCATGGTATCGACTCTTCTGCCACACCTAAGGCAAGAGCAATAGCGGGGCTGATAAGATAGAAAAGGATATAAGTAAAAAGTAATTTCCAAGCTCTATTTTTCATAATAACCTCCTAAAATTTTGATAATATTATTATATCTTATCCTACTAAAAAGACTAGTCTATCTAATGCTGAATGATTTTGATATTTTTCAAGATAAGTTGCTTGTATGCTATAATAAGTTGATTGTAAAAAAGGGGTAGAGACTATGAAAGAACTAAGTATACAAAATCTATCAAAATCATATGGTGTGAAGCAATTGATCGACCAAGTCGATTTTTCAATCCGAACAGGTGATCGAGTGGGGCTTATTGGACCGAATGGAACTGGAAAATCTTCTTTTTTAAGAGTAATTGCAGGAATCGATAGTTATGATAATGGTCAAATTAAAGCCCCTAATCAATACGAAATTGCCTATCTGGAGCAAAACCCTCGTTTAGATCCAGATAAAACCATCCTAGAAACGGTTTATGATTCAAAAGCAGCGGATATTCAATTGTTATTAACTTATGAAAAATGTCGCATGGAGTTAGAGGCTGACCCAACCAATCATTTCTTACAAGATCAATTCACCAAATTATCAGATGAAATGACCTTGAAATCTGCTTGGGAAGTTGAGATATCGGCTAAGTCTATTCTGACCCAATTAAAAATCTATAATCTAAATAAAAGGGTTGGAGAATGTTCAGGGGGCCAGCAAAAACGGATTGGGATCGCTCAAGTCTTAATTGCTGAACCGGATCTTTTAATTTTAGATGAGCCGACCAATCATTTAGACGTAGAGTCAATCCAATGGTTGGAAAAATATTTAGCTTCTTACAAAGGTGCTTTATTACTAGTCACTCATGATCGCTACTTCTTAGAACGCTCAGTCAATAAAATTATTGAATTACAATATGGACGCATTACTGAGTTTGAAGGCAATTATCAGACTTATTTAACTAAAAAGGCTGAATTGATCGAAATGCAAGCCAAACAAGCCCAAAAACAAGATCGGCTCTACTTACAAGAACTCGCCTGGATGCGTCAAGGCGCTCAGGCCAGATCAACCAAACAACAAGCTAGGATTGATCGCTTTAACCAATTGAAGGATTCGATCGGCCTAAGAGACCAATCTCAAGATGCTATTGATTTTAATTTTTCACAACAGCGGATGGGTAATCAAATTATTGAATTAGAAGACCTTACAGTCGAAATTGCTGATAAGATTATCATTAACGGTCTAACTAAGACATTTGTTAAGGGCGATCGTTTGGGAGTTGTGGGTCCTAACGGAGTGGGGAAATCAACTTTCTTAAATTGCTTGGCAGGCTTGCATCCACTTAAAAAGGGTATATGTCGGTTAGGACAAACAGTCAATATCGCTTATTATCGTCAATTAGATGAAGATTTGCCACAAGCTATGCGTATCTTAAGCTATTTAACCCAAGTAGCGGATCAGTTCAAACGTCCAGACGGTTCAAGAGTTTCGGCTGCGCAAATGTTAGAGCGTTTCAATTTTCCCAAAGAGAGTCATGGTTCACTGATACAGTCACTTTCTGGTGGAGAAAAAAGAAGACTTTACTTATTAACCCTCTTAATCCAAGAACCCAATGTTCTTTTATTGGATGAGCCAACCAATGACTTAGATATTGAGACTTTAAATACTTTAGAAGACTATATAGAATCTTTTGAAGGCGTAGTGATTATTGTTTCTCATGATCGTTATTTTTTAGATAAGACAGTCGATCAATTACTGGTCTTAAAAGGAGAAGGGAAGTTTGACTTATACTGGGGAAGCTTTTCAGAATACTTAGAAACTAAGGATAATCATATTGAGAATGAAGCAAAACCAAGTAAGCAAGCCAACAAAGAAAACGCTCAAAAGTCTCAATTAAATAAAAAAAAGCGAATGACCTATCATGAAAAACAAGAATGGCAAGGTCTTGAAGAACGGATAGTCGAGTTAGAAAGCCAAATAGAGCAAAAGCAAAAACTGATGGAAGAACATTCAGAAGATGCTGGTAAGCTAATGGATCTTCATACTGAAATTGAGTTTCTAGAAGCTAACTTACTAGAACTTTATGAACGCTATGACTATTTAAGTGATTTGGACCAATAGGAGGTAGACGGATGAAACAATATCAAGAACTGATCAGTTATATTCTAGACCATGGTGACAAAAAGTCCGATCGCACAGGAACTGGTACGCTATCAACTTTCGGTTATCAAATGCGATTTGATCTCAGTAAAGACTTTCCTCTTTTGACTACTAAACGGGTGCCTTTTGGTCTAGTTAAATCGGAATTAATGTGGTTTTTAAAGGGGGATACCAATATTAAATATTTATTAATCCATAACAATCATATTTGGGATGAATGGGCCTTTGAAAACTATACGCAATCAGCTGACTACAAAGGAGTGGACATGACTGATTTTGGTCGACGTATCCTAGAAGATAAAGAATTTGCAGAAAACTACCAGATGGAGATGTCTAGTTTTCAAGCTAATATTATAGCTAGCAATCAGTTTGCGGCTAAGCATGGTGACTTAGGTCCTATCTATGGCAAACAATGGCGATCTTGGGAGGCGAATGGTGAAACCATTGATCAAATTCAGCAGGTCATTGAATCTCTTAAAGATAATCCAGATTCTAGAAGGCATATCGTAACGGCATGGAACCCTGCAGCTATTGATAAAGCGGTCTTACCACCCTGTCATTGCTTCTTTCAATTCTATGTTAGTAAAGGCCGTTTATCCTGTCAGCTTTATCAACGCTCAGCAGATGTGTTCTTAGGCGTTCCTTTTAATATTGCTTCTTATGCTTTATTAACCCATTTAATCGCCAAAGAAACTCATTTACAGCCGGGTGAATTTGTTCATGTTTTAGGGGATGCCCATTTGTATTTAACCCATTTAAAGGCAGCACGGACTCTTTTAGAGCGTTCTCCACGTTCGCTTCCCCAGCTTAACATTTCAGATTTTCAATCCATCGATCAATTGAATTTGAATCAGATTCAGATTGAAAACTACCATCCACATCCAACAATTAAAGCAGCTATCTCAGTTTAGTAAATAGGAGGAGAAATGATGATTACATATGTTTATGCCCAAGATTTAAAAGGCGCAATTGGTTATCAAAAGGACTTACCATGGCATTTACCTAACGACCTCAATTTTTTTAAAGAAGTTACCATGGGACATACTATGTTGATGGGGAGAACGACTTTCGAATCAATGGACCGTAGAGTTTTACCAGGTCGCAAGACGGTTGTATTAACCAGTCAAGAAGATTATGGTCAAGATATTGCACAGCTGAACTTGGTACATAGTGTAGAAGATGTCTTAGAGCTAGCAAAAGATCAAGAATTAATGGTTATTGGAGGAGCAGGTGTTTTCAAAACTTTGATGGACCACGTCGATAAGATTGTGCGTACCGTCATCGAAGGAGAGTTTCCTGCAGATACCTATATGGCGGATATTGATCAAGAAAAGTTCCGTTTGGATAAGCTGGTTGAAGTTCCTGCAGATGCAGATAATGAATACCCTCATCGTTTTGAGTGGTGGGTGAGAAAATAAATGACTGATTTTACCACTTTTAAAGCAATTGGCTGCATTGGTTGTGGCAATATGGGATCAGCGATTATAAAGTCTCTTTCGACTAACTTTTCCAATTTAGCCTTTTACTTATATGATAAAGACAATTATAAAAGTCAAAGCTTGGCTAAGGACTGTGGTGAGAGTGTTGAAGCAGTAAATAGTCTTGAAAAGCTTTTAGCTTCTGCTCAAATCTTTTTTATCGGAGTCAAACCGAAAGACTTAAATATCTTGTTGGACTCCCTTAATTCTATTGAATTACTTGATTCTAAATTATGGATATCGATGGTAGTGGGTAGGTCATTAAGTAGTATTCAAAAGCTACTTCCTCAAGGGCATCATCTTATCCGCATAATGCCTAATACCCCTGTTGCCATCGGACAGGGGTATGTTTCTTATTGTTACCAGAAAGAAAATTTCAATGACCAAGTAATTAATGAATTTAAGAACTTATTACAACCCTTGGGACATCTTCAGTTGATCGAAGAAAGCTTATTTGATGTTGCTTCTGCTATTGCAGGATCAGGTCCTGCCTTTATCTACCAGTTGATTGAAGCTATCAGTGATGCCGGCGTTTATTATGGCTTGAACCGTCAGCAAGCCATCGATATGGCGGCTAAAACAGTGGCTGGTGCCGGTCAGATGGTCCTGGAAAGTCATCAACATCCTGCTCAATTAAAAGACGCTGTGACCAGTCCTAAGGGTACGACCATTGCCGGTGTTAGAAGTTTAGAAGCGAATGGATTTCGATCGGCTATATTTGAAGCTATTTCAGCAACCGTAGAGAGAACATAAGAATAAATCCATCTCCTATTCTTTTTAGAATGAGAGATGGATTTTATTGATTGAAGTTTATAGGTATTGAAAAATTGAGTAAAACATTAAACCTGCTCCTAAAATAACAAAGAGGTGCCAAATAACGTGCATCCAGCGATTAGATTTCATATAATAAAATATCGTACCGAGAGAATAGGCGATCCCACCTAGAGCCAGATAAATTATTCCCCAAAGGTCTATTGATTTAAAGAGGGGATAAATAATTAATAGGCACAGCCATCCTAATGCTAAATAAAGATAGGTCGATAACTTTGGAAAACAGTCGATAGCAAAGACTTCAAATACAATCCCTGCTATTGCCAACATCCAGATGAGAGCAAGAAAGAGATAAGCCAAGTGATTATTAAGAGCTATCATGAGATAGGGAGTATAAGTTCCGGCAATTAATAAATAGATCGCTGAATGGTCCAGTTTTTGTAAAACACGTCGATATTTACTGTGGGAAAAAGAATGGTAGAGGGTTGAATTAGTAAAAAGGGCCACCAAAGAAAAGCCATAAACGATATAGGCAATCATATCGATGCTGGATCTTTGAGCTAATCCTTTTTTAATGAGTATATAAGTCCCAAGCAAAGATAAAGCAGCAGCGATTCCATGAGTGATAGCATTCCAAGTTTCGACTTGTTTGAATGAATGACTACTTCTAGATGGTGTCATTGTCGGATTGGACGAAGATGAATTAAACATTTAATCGGCTCCTTCTTTTATACTAATTCAATTATACTTAAGTTAGGGTTTAGATGAAAGAAAAGTCGGTTTATGGAATAATTGATTTATTTATTAGGATTACAAATGCTATAATAAAAATAATTCCACGAAACCCAGAGCATTTAACTTTATCAAAGAATGATCTTTAAAGAATAGGAGGTCTAGGATGGGACCTAGTTTTTATGAATTTATAATGCGATATGCTGATGAAGCTGCCAATGATCCCATGAGTCGCTTAGCCAATGCAGTCAGTAAGGACATTGCTTTTCCCAAGCAAAGTCATGATTTTCAAGAAATATCTGATTATTTAGAAAAAAATAGTCACTATTCAAGACTATTAAGTATTTTTGATGATGCCTGGCACCAATATCAATATGCAATTTAAAGGAGAGATTTGATGAGTACACATATTCAAGCCCACTATGGGCAAATAGCCCCGATAGTTCTGTTTCCCGGTGATCCCTTAAGAGCAAAATATATTGCTGACCAATTTTTAGAAAATGTTATTCAATATAACGAAGTGCGCAATATGTTTGGCTACACAGGAGATTACCACGGTATAAAAGTATCGGTTCAAGGATCTGGAATGGGGATGCCATCAGCTATGATCTATGCAGAGGAGCTTTACCGTGACTATGATGTGCAAACAATTATTCGGGTAGGATCTGCCGGTGGTATGCAAGAAAATGTTAAAGTTAGAGACATAGTCTTAGCCCAAGGAGCTACAACCGATTCTTCAGCTTTAAGTAATATTTTTAAAGGACAAGTTTCCTATGCTGCACTTGCTGATTTTCAAAGTCTTGATCACGCTTATCATTTGGCACAAACAAAAGTAGGAGACCGGGTTCATGTAGGGAATGTACTTTCTAGCGATCGTTTTTATAATGATGAGTTAGATAAAGAAAAATTAGCTCAATATGGTGTTCTAGCAGTTGAAATGGAAGCAGCCGGACTTTATGCCGTGGCAGCAAAATATCAGCGCAGAGCTTTAGCTATTTGTACGATTTCTGACCATCTATTAACTGGTGAAGAGACAACCGCTCAAGAGCGTGAACAAACCTTTACAGACATGATGGAAATAGCTTTAGAAACAGCTTTAAAATTGGATTAAACAATAGAAAGAAGGGAGATGAAATGATTTTTAAATGCAAATTTATCAAGAAGCAAAAAAACAACCTTCTTCAGTGGACTCCAGATAAATGGCTTTGCCTTTTTTTAATCTTTTCGCTTTTTGCTTTGGTTATGAATTATAAAGCGCTTCCGATTTCAGCTATGGGAAAGCTATTTGGCAGTCCTTCAGTTGAAAAAGAAGATCAATTAACCAAAGAAGATTTAGCGATTATCCAAGAAGTTTATAATTCTTTACAAATCAATTATATTGAGGAATTAGATAAAGAAAAGCTTTTAGAAGGAGCTCTAAAAGGCATGGTGGATGCGGTGGATGATCCCTATTCTGAATTTTTAAACCCTACTGAAATAACGCCTTTTGATGATTCTCTGGAAGGATCCTTCACCGGTATAGGGGTTCAATTTATGTTAAAAGATAGTTTGCCTACGGTTATAGCTCCGATTGACGGAACTCCCGCTGCAAAAGCAGGTATCAAAGCCAATGATATTATTCTAAAAGCCGATGATGTGGATCTTCAGGGATTAGACACCAGTGAAATCGTGCAAAAGATTCGTGGACCCTTGGGGTCTGAGATCACTTTAACGATCAAGAGAGGTCAATCAACCTTTGAAGTAACTATGATTCGAGAAGAAATTCCTCTTACTACGGTCGACTATGAACAAGATGATGAATATGACAAAGTGGGAGTCGTTAAAGTGAGCCAATTTGCTTCATCAACTTATGAGGAAATGGTATCGGCCGTTAAAGACTTACGGTCAAAAGGTGTCGATCGCTTTATTTTTGATTTCCGCTATAATCCTGGAGGAATGTTGGAAACAGCTTTACAAGTTAGTAATATGTTCTTAGATGATGATCAAGTCATTATGCAAACAGATGATCGTCTGAGTGAGCCGTTTGAGTATGTGGCTTCTGACGAGCGCTATGGTGATTTTCAAATTACAGAGCCTTATGTATTATTAATCGATGAAGGCTCGGCTTCAGCTAGTGAAATATTAGCTGCTGCCATTAAAGAAAATACGGATGCCCCTGTGATCGGGGTGACTTCTTTCGGAAAAGGGACGGTTCAAAGAATGATTTCAGAATCCTCATATGGGGAATTAAAATTAACCGTAGCAAAATGGCTTACACCTAGTGGGGGGTGGATTCATGAGAAAGGAATCGAACCTGATCAAGTGGTAGAAGCACCAGAAGTCGCTAATACGATTGTGTTAAATCAAGAAGAAGATTTAAAAATAGGCGATGCCTCCGAATACGTTCAATCAGCTAGTTTAATGTTACAAGCATTGGGTTATCAAGAGGAAAAAACAGCTTATTTTAGTCCTGAAATGGAAGAAGCTGTAAGGAACTTTCAAAAGGACTTTAAGCTAGAAGTAAACGGTGTTATTGACTCAGCAACCAGTGACAAATTGGTTGAAGAAACGCGAGCTTATTTAGAAGCAGAAGACCCACAATATCAAGCAGCTATCGAGGCCTTATTAGGAGAATAAGATGGGAAAATTTTTTAAAACAATTCTAATAGAGTTCGTAAATATCATTTTTGTGATTCTTGCTGCTTTGTTTCTCTTTTTAGCTGTACGTAACTATCTTGCACAGCCCTTTCAAGTTGAAGGTAAATCAATGAATCCCACTCTTTATCAAGCAGACCATTTGATAA
The DNA here is from genome assembly GCF_050409505.1 of Facklamia sp. P12937. NCBI lineage: Bacteria > Bacillati > Bacillota > Bacilli > Lactobacillales > Aerococcaceae > Facklamia > Facklamia sp. P12937. The sequence continues at coordinate 117,834 of NZ_JBNUPI010000003.1, read as the reverse complement.
TGTGGAAACAATTTGATTTAGACCGTTTTGACATTGTTGTCTTTCCTGATCCTATGGGTTCTGGCAGAACCTATGTGAAGCGTTTAATTGGCCTTCCAGGAGATTCGATTGTAGTAAGAGAAGATCAGTTATTCATCAATGATCAGTTGATTGAAGAACCTTATTTGGAGCCGGCTAAATCTAATATGGAGACAAATTATACTGAAGACTTCACTCTGTGGGAAATAACAGGTGATTCGCTTATTCCAGAAGGTAAAGTTTTTGTGATGGGTGATAACCGACCTGGTTCGGGAGACAGTCGCCAATTTGGTTATGTCGATATTGAGGAAATTGAAGGAGAAGCTAACTTTATTTATTATCCTCTTGATCGAATAGGAAAAGTAGGTAAACTGCAAGCTATAGAATAAAGAGTCTATTAAAAAGGAGGGATAAATTGAATCAGATTCAGTGGTTTCCAGGCCATATGGCAAAGGCTAAAAGGGAAGCAAAGGAAAAACTTAATTTAGTGGATTTAGTAATTGAATTGGCAGATGCTCGCATACCTGAATCCAGCCGTAATCCTGTGATTACAGAAATTATTAATCAGAAACCTTCAATTCTGGCTTTAAATAAAGCAGATTTAGCTGACCCCAATTTAACTAAACATTGGATTCAACACTATCAAGAACAAGGTCAAATTGCTTTAGCAATTGATGCTCAGCATCAATTGGGTTTGAATGAACTTAAGAAGGCCTGCAAAGACTTAATGGTAGATTTTTTTGCCAAACAAAAAGCTAAAGGGGTAAAACCTAGAGCGATTCGTCTGATGATTTTAGGCATCCCCAATGTCGGCAAGTCAACGCTCATTAACCGCTTTGTCGGAAAAAATCAAGCACAAACTGGCAATAAACCAGGGGTTACTAAAGCGCAGCGGTGGCTAAAAATTGGGAAAGAGTTTGAATTACTAGATACGCCTGGTATCTTATGGCCTAAGTTTGAAGATCCCTTGACGGGTTATCACTTAGCCTTAACCGGAGCCATTAAAGACCAATTAGTCGAAATGCAGGAGCTATCTTTAGTGTTGATCGGTCATTTAGAACAATTTTACCCTGGTTTATTAAAAGAATTTTATCATTTAGAAGACTATCATCAAGAGATGGCTGCGGCTGAAATTTTAACTAGTTTAACACAGACATTAAAACTGGATCAAGACTATACCCAAGCAGCTGAGCGATTAATATTTGATTTTCGTCAACATAAACTGGGTTCGATTACACTCGAGCGTCCGATTGAGAGGGTTAACATTGAAACAAACCATTAAAGAAATCAAAGCGCAGCTAAAAACAATTGAAGACCTTGAAGATGTTTACCTCAATCAATTAAAAGAAGATCCTAGAAAAGGAGTTCAAGACCTAGTAAGACGTCATAAACGAGTGTTAATTGCTTATAACCAACGTTATCAAGCTTATCAAAAACGCCTAGACTTTGATCGCCAATTATTGGATGCTAACCAGTCTTTTGTGCTTGCAGGAGTTGATGAAGTGGGGAGAGGTCCGATAGCTGGTCCAGTAGTAGCAGCGGCAGTTATTTTACCTCAAGATACCAGTGATTGGGTGGACGTCAATGATTCGAAAACCTTAACGCATCAAAAGCGTTCAGACTTAGCTGAAATGATAAAACAACAAGCTAAAGCTTATGCCATCACAAGCGTATCTCCTCAAGCGATTGATCGCATTAATATTTATGAGGCCAGTCGTATGGCCATGAAAGAAGCTGTTCTAAAGCTCAACAAAGCAGTGGATTTTGTTGTCGTAGACGCCATGAAATTAGATTTACAGATTCAACAAAAAGCAGTGGTGAAAGGTGATCAACGCTCACTTTCCATAGCTGCTGCTTCTATTATTGCCAAGGTCCATCGTGACCAGCTGATGGTGGATTATGCAAGATGGTATCCAGAATATGGTTTTGACCAGCACATGGGCTATCCAACTAAGAAACATCTGGTTGCGTTAGAACAATACGGCTACACGGCTATTCATAGACAATCCTTTAGTCCTGTTCAAAAAATTAATAAATTCTATGGTTCGTAAGTTGGCCAAAATTTTAAAGAGCAAGTATTGAAAAATATTTGCTCTTTTGTATGTCTTAAAGCTTTTAATGAGGATCGCAGAGCACTTATGGCCTAATTACTTTGTATCTTAAGGGTAAAAGCTTAAGGAGTGTAGGCCATGATAAAAAGAGAGTTAATCTATTTACAGATGAAAGGCGTTAAATACCGTCATTTGTGGCATTATTTTAAAGTTAGACAAAATCTCTCTCGTCAAGCAAGTGTTCATTCTTTACTTATTAATAACATGTGGTCATTTAAGGAAGAGGCACTCTTCAAGGATTGGGAAAGTTGTCAAGAGATTCTAACTAATTTAGAAAAGCAAGCGATTCTCTTTGGTGAAAAATCCTATCCCTATCGCTGGCTTCAGCTTCCCCAACCACCTATTTTGTTTTTTTATAGAGGAGATCTTAACCTTTTAAATCGACCTTTAGTTGCGATTGTTGGATCTAGAAAACTATCGGCTTATGGAAAAAAAAGCGCACAAAAAATTAGCAAGGCACTAACTAAAGCGAGCTTTGTGATTGTTTCAGGTTTGGCTAAAGGAGCGGATTTTATTTCGCATAAGGCTTGTATGAGTGAAAAAGAAGGGAAAACCATCGCTATTGTTGCCAATGGCTTTGAGCATTATTATCCCAAAGAACATCATCAGCTCCAAGAACAAATAGCAAGCAGTCATTTGTTATTAAGTGAGTACCTACCCCATCAAGCTATTCGAAAGTATCAATTTATTGCAAGAAATCGTTTGGTGGCTGGACTATGCCCCGTAGTGATTGTCATTCAAGCAGCCAAGAAATCGGGCTCATTAATTACTGCTAATTATGCCTTGGAATATAATAGTCAAATTTATGCTTTACCTGGACCCATCGATGACCCGCAATCTTATGGATGCAATCACTTAATACAAGCAGGGGCAAGACCGATTGTCGATTTGGACCAATTAATAGAAGAGATAGCTCTAGATTATCAACGGCAAAAGATAAAATAAAGAGTATTCATTGACATAATTGAAAGTTTAGCATAAGATTGTTACGATTTTGCATGTGAGCAAAGGAATAAGAAAGGGAGTGATTGTTACTTGGCCTATAAATATCTCGTCATAGTCGAATCACCAACCAAAGCCAAAACCATTGATAAATATTTAGGCAAAAATTATAAAGTCGTTGCTTCAAAAGGTCATCTCAGAGATCTACCGAAATCACGAATGGGCATTGACTTAGAAAATAATTTTGAACCGCATTATATTTCAATTAGGGGCAGAGGCGATACCATTAAGGAGCTTAGAAAATTAGCCAATAAGGCTGAAAAAGTCTATTTAGCAAGTGACCCGGACCGTGAAGGAGAAGCAATTGCTTGGCATCTTTCCTATCTATTAAAATTAGATCCGCAAGCGGCTAACCGTGTAGTATTTAATGAGATTACTAAAGAATCGGTTAAAGAAGCATTTAAGCAACCACGACAAATCGATCAAGACTTAGTGGATTCTCAACAAGCAAGAAGAATTTTAGACCGAATAGTGGGTTATTCTATCTCACCTTTATTATGGAAGAAGATTAAAGGTGGTTTATCAGCAGGGCGTGTTCAATCGACCACTTTAAAACTAATTATTGACCGTGAAAAGGAAATCCGCCAATTTAAACCAGAAGAATATTGGAAAATTCCAGCGAACTTTAAAAAAGGACGGTCGAAATTTGAAGCAGAATTCTATGGACTAGACGGTAAAAAAACTGAGCTCAAGAATAAAGAGCAAGTTGATCAAGTTATGAAACGTCTTAACCTTAAAGGTGAATTTAATATTCAATCAATTACTGAAAAAGAACGTTTTCGTAAGCCCAATGCACCGTTTACTACCTCTACCTTGCAGCAAGATGCTGCCAATCGTTTGAATTTCCGTACCGGCAAAACCATGATGATTGCTCAGCAGCTTTATGAAGGCATATCTATTCGTCGTAACACCATCGGCTTGATTACTTATATGCGTACCGATTCGACTCGAATTTCACCAACAGCCAAAAAGATGGCAGGAGATTTTATTAAAGATACCTATGGTGAGCAGTATTTGGGAGCAGGACATAAGGTCAATAATAAAGCAGGGGCTCAGGATGCTCATGAAGCTATACGTCCCTCAAATGTCAGTTTAACACCCGAATCGATTAAAGATTCATTAACTAAGGACCAATTCCGTCTCTATGCTTTAATATGGGCACGCTTTGTGGCTTCACAAATGTCAAATGCCGTCTATGATACAATTAAAGCGGATATCATTCAAAATGATGTTCTCTTTCGTGCGAATGGTTCACGCATTAAATTTGAAGGCTTCTTGAAAGTTTATCCAAGTAAATCAGATAAAGATAACTATCTGCCAGCTTTGAAAGAAGGAGATGCAGTTACAGCTGAAAAGATTGATCCAAGTCAGCATTTTACTCAACCACCAGCACGCTATAATGAAGCCAGCCTAGTTAAAATGCTTGAAGAGTTGGGGATTGGGCGACCTTCCACTTACGCACCAACCTTAGAAACCTTGCGTAAACGCTACTATGTTAAAATGGAAGCTAAACGTTTTACGCCGACAGAACTAGGAGAAATTGTCAATGACATGATGGAAATTTACTTTCCAGATATTGTTGATTCTGAATTTACAGCTGGGATGGAAAATAAACTTGACCAAATCGAGGAAAATAAAGTAGAATGGCAGAAAGTTCTGAATGACTTTTATCAGATTTTCGCTAAAGATTTAGACAAGGCAGAAGAAGAGATGGAAAAAATTGAGATAAAAAATGAACCAGCTGGTTTTGACTGCCCAGAGTGTGGCAATCCAATGGTCATCAAAATTGGTCGCTATGGTAAGTTTTATGCCTGCTCCAATTTTCCAGAATGCCGTCATACTGAAGCCATCGTCAAAGAAATTGGTGTAAAATGTCCTACATGCAAAGAGGGCGAAATTATCGAAAGAAAATCGAAGAAGAACCGAATATTTTATGGGTGTTCAAGATATCCAGAATGTGAATTCGTTTCTTGGGACAAACCAATCGGTCGTAATTGTCCAAAATGTAATGAGTATCTTATCGAAAAGAAATCTCGTAAAGGCAAGCAAGTTCAATGTTCTTCTTGTGATTATACTGAAGCCATAGAAAGCTAAGCGAATTTTAAAAAAACTTCTTTAAATCAATCAATTTAGCTAAAACCGAATGCTTCACAGTTTTGTGAGTGTTCGGTTTTTTATCTATTTAGCAATATTAACTGAACTATAAAATTTACTTTTAGCCTGCATTTTGAATATGGCGCTTAATTGGCTATGAATTCAAAGAAAAGGTATAATAAAAAAAGAGGAAATTGAGGTGATAAATGATGCAGGATAAGATTATTAATTTTTTGAATTATTTATTGAACGAACGTCGTTATTCTCAACATACAGTCATCGCCTACCAAAGAGATCTGAACCAATTCTGGCTTTTTATTAAAAGTTCAGGAGAAGTTAGCTTAGAGCAAATTTCCTATCAAGATTTAAGGCTTTATTTAGCCTATCTAAACGAACGCTCGCTTAATCCCAAAACGATTGCCAGAAAATTATCCTCTTTACGTTCTTTTTTTAATTATTGTTTGCGTCGGCATTGGATTGACCAAGATCCAATGGAGTTAATTACTTATAAAGCAAAAGAGACTCATTTACCCTCTTTTTTCTATGAAAATGAAATTGAAAGTCTCATTAAAGTAGCTAAAACTAGTCTTTTAGATTATCCCAAGCGAAACCTCGCCATCCTTGAATTGATGTATGCAACGGGTATCCGCGTTTCAGAATGCTGTCAGATAAGACTAGACCAACTTGATTTTTCCTTGCAAATTCTACGTGTGTTCGGCAAGGGGAATAAGGAACGAATTGTCCCTTTTGGAGATCCAGCTATGCGAGCTTTAAAAGATTATATTGAAACGGAGCGTAAAGAGTTATTAAGTAAATGGTCCATGCAGAATCAAAGAAATAATGATATATTATTCTTATCGGAAAAAGGGAAAGCAATTAACCCTGATCAAGTGCGCCATATTTTACAAAAAATAGTAGAAGAAAGTCAGCTTAATTTAAAGATTAATCCCCATAAATTGAGACATTCTTATGCGACCCATCTATTAAATCGTGGGGCAGATTTACGTTCCGTCCAAGAACTCCTAGGCCATGAGAATTTATCTTCTACACAAATATATACCCATATAACCGGCGATAAAATGCGATCAGAATACTTAAAAGCTCATCCGAGAGCTCGTAGAAAGAAGCAGGAGGAAGAATAAATGACAACAATATGTGCAGTTAAAAAAGATAATAAATTAGCAATGGCGGGAGATGGTCAAGTCACAATGGGAGAAACGGTCATTATGAAAGGTGGTGCCCGCAAGCTTCGTAGAATTTTTAACGATCAAGTGGTTATTGGATTTGCCGGAGGAGTTGCTGATGCTATTACCTTGTCAGAAATGTTTGAAACGAAGTTACAAGCCCATCAAGGCCAATTAACTCGAGCAGCTGTAGAAGTAGCCAAACAATGGCGGACAGATCGCTCTTTACAAAAGTTAGAAGCCCTTTTAATCGTTATGAATAAAGAAAGTCTCTTATTAGTATCCGGCACGGGAGAAGTTATCGAACCGGATGACGGTATTTTAACCATCGGTTCGGGGGGCAATTATGCCTTGGCAGCAGCTAGAGCCATGCTTAGAACAAGTGAGCAATTAAGTGCAAAAGAGATCGTTTCTCAAGCCCTAGAAATTGCTGCAGAAATTGATGTTTATACTAATAAACAAATCATGGTCGAAAGTTTTGAATCCTAGATTTAAAGGAGAATGTAAGAATGGAATTAAGTCCCAGACAATTAGTTGCAGAATTAGATAAATATATCATTGGTCAAGCAGAAGCCAAACGTTCAATAGCCGTTGCTATTCGAAATAGACAAAGACGGTTACGCCTTGAAGCCGAAATGCAAGATGAAGTAAAACCTAAAAATTTATTAATGATTGGTCCAACCGGAGTTGGAAAAACAGAAATTGCTAGACGTCTAGCCAAGATTATTAAGGCCCCTTTTTTAAAGGTGGAGGCCACTAAGTATACCGAAGTTGGTTATGTTGGTCGTGATGTAGAATCAATGGTCAGAGACTTGGTAGAGCAAGCAATTCGTATCGTTCGTGATGAAATGCGCCAAGAGGTTGAAGATGAAGCACGTGAAAAAGCAATTGATCGAATTGCTAAAGCACTAGTCCCTGGTAAGAAGAAAAAGAAGGAAGTAAAAAAAGATCCTAACAATGCCGGTGGCTTCGTCTTGCCAGATATGGAAGCTTTTATGCGCCAAATGCGTGGTGAAGTAGAAGCAGAAAAAGAAGAAGTGACGGAAGAAGTGGCTTCCAACCGTCGTCATATTCGCCAGCAAATTCGTGAGGGTGTGTTGGATAAACAAGAAGTGACTATTGAAATGGAAGAAAAGAAACTACAGTTAAACTCACTTAATCCTGCTATGGAGCAAATGATGGATATGCAAGAATCCCTCAACGCTTTAAGACCGAAGAAAATGATTCAGCGTACAGTGACTGTCAAAGAAGCGCTTAAGTTATTAACAGTAGACGAAGCAGACAAATTGGTAAACGAAGAGGATATTCATCAAAAAGGCTTAAAACTAGCTGAGAAAAACGGTATTATTTTTATTGATGAGTTAGATAAAATTGCCTCTTCAAGTAATCAATCGGGAGAAGTTTCAAGACAGGGTGTTCAGCGTGATATTTTACCAATCGTTGAAGGTAGTCAAATTCAAACCAAATACGGTATTATAAAGTCTGATCATATTCTCTTTGTGGGATCAGGTGCTTTCCATGTTGCTAAACCTTCTGATTTAATTCCAGAGTTACAAGGACGCTTTCCCATTCGAGTCAATCTTCAGGACTTAACCGCTGACGATTTTGTTAAAATTCTAACCGAACCTAAAAATGCCTTACTTATCCAATATCAGGCCCTTTTAGCTACTGAAGAGGTGACTGTTAACTTTAGCGATGAAGCAGTTCAGAAAATGGCCTACTATGCGGAAACCTTAAACCGCAATACAGATAATATTGGAGCAAGACGCCTACATACGATTATTGAGACAGTTTTAGAAGATTTATTATTTGAAGCAGCAGACACACCAATGGTAATTGAAATTACTGAAAAATACGTCGATGATAAATTAGCAGATAAGGTTGAGAATCAAGATCTTAGCCACTATATCTTATAAAGAAATGGGTGAAGCCTATGGTAACCATTCAAAATAGTTTTTTAAAAGTGGAGATAACTGAGAATGGGGCAGAAGTCCAGTCAATTACTGATCTAAAGACAGACTATGAATTTCTCTGGCAAGCAGACCCTTTCTATTGGTCTCGCAGTGCCCCCATCCTTTTTCCCATCGTTGGGCGCCTACAGGATGATCAGTATCTTTATGGTGGAAAATTCTACCAAATGAGTCGCCATGGGTTTGCTAGAGATTATACCTTTACTGTTCAAAGTCAAACCGAATCTTCTGCAAGTTTTTACTTAAAAAACAATAAAAACACGCTAGAATCCTATCCCTTTGAATTTTCACTTCAGGTTAATTATGTTTTATATGATCATAAGTTAACAATTACTTTTGAAGTTTATAATCCTTCACTTGAAAAACCTTTATATTATTCAGTGGGTTATCATCCGGCCTTTAATCTCCCACATACAGTAGGAAGAAATTATCCGGAATTCAATCAAGTAAGTTACCAATTAAATCCAGAAGGGTATTATTATCTCTTACAAACTAATAATGATGGCCTAGTCAACTTAGAAAGAGCTAAGTATACAGAAGTGATTAATCAAAAGTTGCGTCACAAACAATTTAGAAATGATGCCTTAATCTATCAAGTGAGTGAAAAAGCTGAACTTATCTTAATGGATGCTATTAATGATGTTGAAATTAAATTTCGTTCTATTGGCTTTGACTATGTTGCTTTATGGTCTCCTTATCCTAAGCGAGCTCCTTTCTTAGCCGTAGAAGCATGGTCTGGCTTACCGGATATTGCCAATGAGCCTGAGCTATTTAAGCATAAACGGGGAATTCATAGTTTAGCCCCCCAATCCATCAGTACTCATGATTTGACGATGGAATTTTTCAAGGGTGAATAAAATTAAAAAGATAAAAATAGCTAAGGAAAATGCCTTAGCTATTTTAATTTATTTTTTTCTAGGATTTAAACCGAAGGTCACTCGACTTTCTTCTCCTTTAAGCAGTCTTTGAATATTCTCTCGATGACGATAGACCATCAAAACAGCCATAAAGGCAAAGCCCCAAGAATATACTAAAGGTTCTCGTAGAATAATCCAAATAGCGACCAGCAAAAAAGAGGTCATGGCAGCAATACTCACAATTGATGTCAATAAGAGAATGGTTATAAAGAGAGCGACCATGGCTAAAGCAATATAAAAGTTAAATGCCAATAGTACACCTACCGATGTTGCAACGATTTTTCCGCCACGGAATTGACTGAAAAGTGGATAGGCATGTCCCAGAACAGCAGCAATAGCCGTTAGCATAATAGCTAAATCACTATCCGAGCCTAAGAGCTGTTGGGCCATTAAAACTGGAAGATAGCCCTTTAAAATATCCACAATAATAACCACAATGGCTGCAATCGGTCCAAAATTTCTGCCGATATTCGTACCACCAGAATTGCCTGAACCGAGGGTCCGAACATCGATATTGTGGATATATTTTGAATACCAGACACCTGAGGGAATCGATCCCGCCAAGTATCCGACAATAATCATTAAGATAGCTAACATTTATTAACCTCCTAGTTTACTATCTTCATTCTAACATGATTGAATAATTTTCACCAAGCGAATTTCTTAATTATAAAAATGCAATATTTTTGACTTTTAGGCATCAAAACAACTTTAAGTAAATCAAAAGTGTCAAAGCAGGATTTATTCTGCTATGATAATAGAGTTGGGAAATAGAGCCTTTATACTGAATAGATACTATCGTTAAAAGATTATTCAAAAAACGCATGACTATTTCTTATTAAATAACATTAAAAGGGTGAGAAAATGGCAAACAAAAATTCTAAAGTGAATTTAAGCAATTATAATGATGATGCCATTCAGATATTAGAAGGTCTAGAAGCCGTAAGAAAAAGACCGGGTATGTATATCGGATCGACTGATCAAAAGGGCCTTCACCATCTTATTTATGAAATTGTTGATAATTCTGTAGATGAAGCTCTATCAGGTTTTGCAAATCGAATTGTTGTGTCTTTAGAAGCAGATGGCTCGATTCGCATTACTGATAATGGCCGGGGCATGCCGATTGGTAGGCATGCTTCAGGGGTTCCTACGGTTCAAGTTATTTTCACTGTATTACATGCTGGTGGGAAGTTTGGCCAAGGTGGATATAAATCCGCTGGAGGGCTTCATGGAGTAGGAGCCTCGGTCGTAAATGCTTTATCTTCATGGTTGGAAGTGACGGTTATTCGAGAGGGATACCAATACCATATGCGGTTTGAAGAGGGCGGACGTCCTGCCAGCTCTTTAAAAAAGACTAAGCACAATAATCAATCAGACACTGGTACAAGTGTTCATTTTATGCCGGATGAAAAAATATTTGGATCTTCTGCCATTAACTATGAAACCATTTCCGAAAGGCTGAGAGAGTCAGCCTTCCTTTTAAAAGGAATTACCATTGAAATTCATGATCAAAGAAAAGACATTTCAGAGACTTTTCATTATGAAGATGGTTTACAAGATTTTATTCAATATCTTAATGAAGATAAAGAAGTCATGGGAAATGTGGTGGCTTTTTCAAGCCAATCAGAAGATTTTGAGATTGATTTTGCCATGCAGTATAATGATGGTTATTCAGAAACCATTCTTTCTTTTGCTAATAATGTTCGTACCAATGGTGGTGGCACGCATGAAACGGCCATGAAGACAGCTATTACCAAGGTATTTAATGACTACGGTCGTAAAATGAGTTTGATTAAAGAAAAGGATAAAAATTTAGAAGGGTCCGATATCCGGGAAGGACTGGCAGCCATTGTATCGGTTCGTATTCCTGAGCAATATCTACAATTTGAAGGACAGACGAAGGACAAATTAGGAAGTCCAAAGGCACGTACCATTGTTGAATCTTTTGTAACAGAGCACTTAGGTTATTATTTAGCAGAAAACGGTAATTGGGCGCAAACTATTTTAAGAAAAGCTTTAAAGGCTAGACAAACACGAGAAGCTGCTCGCAAAGCGCGTGAGGCTTCACGTTCTTCTAACTCTAATAAACAACAAGAACGCTTAATTTCAGGTAAGCTTACTAAGGCCCAGTCAAAAGATGCTTCAAAGAATGAACTTTATATCGTGGAGGGAGATTCGGCCGGTGGCTCAGCTAAATTAGGGCGTGATCGTAAATTTCAAGCCATATTGCCTTTAAGAGGTAAGGTCATCAACACTGAAAAAGCATCTTTAAGCGATATTATGAAAAATGAAGAAATTAATACCCTCATCTACACAATTGGTGCAGGGGTAGGGGCTGATTTTGATATTAAAGCTGCTAACTATGATAAAGTGGTCATTATGACGGATGCGGATACGGATGGTGCTCACATTCAAGTACTGCTTTTAACTTTCTTCTACCGCTATATGAAGCCATTGATTGAAGCAGGCAAGGTCTATTTGGCCATGCCGCCTCTATATAAGGTATCAAAGGGAAAAGGTAAGAATGAAAGAATCGAATACGCTTGGACAGATGAAGAACTACAAGCAAAAATTAAAGCAGTGGGACCAGGCTACATCTTACAACGTTATAAGGGGCTCGGAGAGATGAATGCGGATCAATTATGGCATACGACTATGAATCCTTCCTCACGCTTATTGATAAGAGTAACTCTTGATGATGATTCGTTATCCGAAAAGCGTTTATCGACTTTAATGGGTAGTAAAGTAGATCCTCGCCGTAAATGGATTGAAAAAAATGTTCAATTTACCATGGATGAAGAAGATTCTCTATTAAAAGAAAACACCCAAACCAACCACTCTCTAGCACAAGAAGACAAGGAAGCCTTGTTAGTGGCTAAAAACCCAGCTTCAAAAGCATCTGCGAAAACACAAAATACGCTATCAAAAAAAGAGCCGTCTACTGACCTTAATGAAAATCCAAGTAAGGATTTAGTGGATGAAAATGGACAAATTGATTTATTTGGAGGTGATTTATAATGACTGAACTAGAAAATAAAGGAGTCCAAGAATTAAATTTTTCATCGGTTATCGGTGATCGATTTGGTCGCTATTCCAAGTATATCATTCAAGATAGAGCGTTACCCGATATTCGCGATGGTTTAAAACCCGTTCAAAGACGTATTTTATATGCTATGTTTGCCGAAGGAAATACTGCTGAAAAAGCTTATCGCAAATCAGCCAAAACAGTGGGGAATGTGATCGGTAATTATCATCCACATGGAGATTCATCGGTTTATGAGGCCATGGTTCGTATGTCTCAAAGTTGGAAAAACCGCCAACCTTTGATCGACATGCACGGTAATAATGGTTCCATGGATGGCGACCCAGCTGCGGCAATGCGTTATACAGAAGCTAGGCTTTCAAGTATCGCCATGGAACTCTTAAGAGATATCCATTCTCAAACAGTCGATTGGATTCTGAACTTTGATGATACCATTGAAGAACCTCGTGTTTTACCCGCTCGCTTTCCTAATCTACTAGTGAATGGCGCAACCGGTATTTCAGCAGGTTATGCAACCGATATTCCTCCACACAACTTAGGGGAAGTCATTGACGCTTTAATTTATATGATTAAGCATCCCGATAAAATCAGTGTTGACCAGTTAATGAAGTATTTACCAGGACCAGATTTTCCAACGGGTGGTATTATCCAAGGTAAGGCGGGCATTAAAGAAGCCTATCAAACGGGTCAAGGTAAAGTTGTTATTCGATCTAAATTAGAAGTTGAAAAATTAAAGGGTGGTAAGTCTCAAATTGTTGTGAGTGAAGTACCCTATGACGTTAATAAAGGCAAACTTATTCAAAAATTAGATGAAATACGTCTTTCTAAAAAGCTAGAAGGGATTGCTGATGTTCGCGATGATTCAGATATTAATGGTGTTTCATTAGTCATTGAACTAAAAAGAGATGTAGAGGTCGAACCAATTCTTGCTTACCTCTATAAAAACACCGATTTACAAGTAAATTATCACTTCAATATGATAGCCATTCACGATCGTCGACCAGTCCTTTGTTCCTTAGAAAAAATGTTACAAGCTTACCTTGACCATCAAAAAGACATTATTCGTCGAAGAACTCAATTTCTTCTTAAGAAAGATCAAGACCGTCTTCATATTGTTGATGGCTTAATCCGAGTTATTTCTATTTTAGATGAAGTAATTACCACTATTCGCCAATCTGAAAACAAGGCCAATGCTAAAGATAATTTACACCAACAATATAATTTTTCAATGGCACAGGCTGAAGCAATTGTTTCCTTACAGTTATACCGTTTAACTAATACGGATATTGTTGGCCTACAAAAAGAAAAATTTGAACTTAACGAAAGAATCCATATGTACGAGAATATCCTTTCTAATGCCAGTACTTTAGACAAGGTTTTGGTTAAGGAATTAAAGGAAATTAAGAAAAAGTTTAATAGTTTGAGAATGAGTCAATTAGAAGAGGAAGTGGAAGAAATTACCTTGGAAAAGACTCTTTTAATCCCACAAGAGCAAGTCTATGTGTCTGTGACTAAGGAAGGATACTTGAAACGTACTTCGGTTAGGTCATTTACGGCTTCCGATTCCACTGATTTAGGATCTAGAGATTTAGACTATCCATTATTTGTTCAAGAACTCTCGACTCATGATGCGATTGTGATTATCACATCTAAAGGTAATTATATTCATTTACCTGTTCACGAATTACCAGACATTCGTTGGAAAGATCTGGGTTTACATTGGTCTCAGCAATATCAATTAGATAAAGAGGAGTCCATCATTGCGGTGTTTGCGCAAAAAGCTTCGGATAATCCGAGTGAAGACCGAATTGTCATGATGACACAAGCAGGTCGCATTAAACAAACCCTCTTATCAGAATTCTCAACTTATCGATCCTATAAAACTCGGACAATGACTGCAATTAAATTGCAAGATGACCACGATCAATTAGTAGCAGCTCGATTAGCTAAAGCAGACAAGAACTATCAAATCGCCAGTATGACCCACCGCTCCTACGGTTTACGGTTTGATTTAGAACAAGTTTCAATTCAAGGACTAAAAGCACAAGGGGTCGTAGGTATGAAACTGAAAAAGGATGATTATCTTGTATCGATGCTCTTAATCGATCAAGCAGCTTCAAGACCACAAGTCTTCTTATTAACCAATCGAGGAAATCTTAAACGAATGGATAGTGAAGAACTGGCTAGTGCTAATCGCGCCAGTGTTGGAACGCTCATTCTAAAAGAAATAAAATCAAATCCCCATCGGATTTTAAAAGCTTTAGCCTTACAAAAAGGGAATATACCGATTATTATTCAAGGGGATACCGGTAAATCATTAGAGATGATGGCTTTTGATATCAATATTAGTAAACGCCAGAATAATGGCAGTCAGATTGTTGAGCTTGATCAACTAGGTAAGGTGATAGACATCCATCCTGCACGCTTGAAAATGTTAGATGAAGAATAAGATAAAAAACAAGTATCTGAACCAGATGCTTGTTTTTTATTTACAAAATCAACAACTAAAACTCTGTGTACTAAAAGAAAAAAACAGAAAGCAAACAACTGTTATAATCTTATTGCTACAATGAGCACAGAATACACTCTATTATTTTGTTTTTTCTAACAAAACACTGATATTTAAAGCTTAACGCTAATTATATAATTCACAATAACTGTTTACATTGAACTTTTCTTGTGTTATATTATGGGTGTAGAAATTGTCGGATCATTTTAAAAAAGGAGAATTAAAATGGAAATTGCAAATAAAACCGAATTAAATAAAGCATGGGATGGCTTTCAAGGAAGCAAATGGCAAAAAGAAATCGATGTTCGTGATTTTATTCAAGAAAACTATGCCTTATATGAAGGGGATGAAAGTTTCCTAGCAGATGCTACACAAAATACAAAAGATCTTTGGGACCAAGTGATGGATCTTAATAAAAAAGAACGGGAAGCAGGTGGCGTTCTTGATATGGATACTAAAGTAGTTTCTTCTATCACTTCTCATCAAGCAGGTTATTTAGATAAAGACAAAGAAGCAGTCGTTGGTTTCCAAACAGATGCTCCTTTTAAACGTAGCTTACAACCTTACGGTGGAATTCGTATGTCTAAGAATTCCTTAGAAGCTTATGGCTATGAGTTAGATCCAGAAACAGAACATATCTTTACACAATACCGTAAAACTCATAATCAAGGTGTTTTTGATGTCTATACCCCAGAAATGCGCGCTGCTCGCCGCTCTGGTGTTATTACCGGTCTTCCTGATGCATATGGCCGTGGTCGTATTATTGGTGACTACCGTCGTGTAGCCTTATACGGGGTAGAGCGTTTGATGGAAGAAAAGCAAAAAGATTTTGCTAACATCGGAAATGGTACAATGGATAACGATGTGATTCAATTACGTGAAGAAGTTACTGAACAATACCGTGCTTTACAAGAATTAAAAGAATTAGGCGAAATTTATGGCTTTGATATTTCACGTCCAGCTGAGAATGCAAAAGAAGCTTTCCAATGGTTATACTTAGGCTATTTAGCTGCTGTTAAGCAACAAAATGGAGCGGCTATGTCATTAGGACGTACTTCTACTTTCTTAGATATTTATATCGAACGTGACCTAGCTAAGGGCACATTGACTGAAGTCGAAGCACAAGAGTTAGTTGATCATTTCGTGATGAAATTACGTTTGGTTAAATTTGCACGTACACCAGAATACAATGAATTATTCTCTGGTGACCCAACTTGGGTAACAGAATCAATCGCTGGTATAGGTTTAGATGGACGCCCACTTGTTACTAAGAACTCTTTCCGTTTCTTACATACCTTAACAAACTTAGGTCCGGCTCCGGAACCAAACCTAACAATTCTTTGGTCACCATCATTACCTCAAGCCTTTAAAGAATATGCAGCTAAAATGTCGATTATATCTTCTGCTATTCAGTATGAAAACGATGAGATCATGCGTCCAGAATATGGTGATGATTATGCGATCGCGTGTTGTGTGTCTGCTATGCGTGTAGGTAAACAAATGCAATTCTTTGGAGCGCGTGCTAACCTTGCTAAGACATTACTTTATGCCATTAATGGTGGGGTAGATGAAAAATCTAAAGCGCAAGTTGGCCCTCAATATGCGCCAATTACATCTGAATATTTAGATTACGATGAAGTTTTGGCTAAATATGATGATATGATGGAATGGATTGTTGAGTTATATGTAAATACTTTAAATATCATCCACTATATGCATGATAAGTATTCTTACGAATCATTAGAAATGGCTTTACACGATACAAAAGTTCTTCGTACAATGGCAACTGGTATTGCAGGCTTCTCAGTTGCAGTAGATTCTCTATCTGCAATTAAGTATGCTAAAGTTAAAACAATTCGTGATGAAAATGGTTTAGTGATTGACTACGAAATTGATGGAGATTTTCCTAAATATGGAAATAATGATGATCGTGCGGATCAAATTGCTGTAGAATTATTGAAGAACTTTATGACAAAAGTTCGTAAACATAAAACTTACCGTGATTCATTACAAACAACTTCAATTTTAACTATTACTTCAAACGTTGTTTATGGAAAGAAAACTGGTAATACACCGGACGGACGTCGTGCAGGAGAACCATTTGCACCAGGGGCTAACCCAATGCATGGTCGCGATACCCATGGTGCTTTAGCTTCTTTACTTTCTGTGGCTAAAGTACCTTATGAGTACGCTTTAGATGGTATTTCCAATACCTTCTCAATTATTCCTAAAGCGCTTGGTAAAGAAGAAGCCACTCAAAAAGCTAACCTAGCTAATATGTTAGATGGTTACTCGACAAGTGGTGGACATCACTTAAATGTCAACGTCTTTAACCGTGACACCTTATTAGATGCGATGGAACATCCTGAAGAGTATCCACAATTAACAATCCGTGTATCAGGTTATGCTGTAAACTTTATCAAGCTAACACGCGAACAACAATTAGACGTTATTAACCGTACAATGCACGCTTCAATGTAAACTTTAAACAATTAATTAAAAACTTCAGAAAAAGGGACTGAATTTTATTTCAGTTCCTTTTTCTAAAAGTTAGATGGAGGAATTGAAATGTCAGAAGTAGCACAAGTAATTAAAGGCTATGTTCACTCCACAGAAAGTTTTGGTTCAGTTGATGGACCGGGTATTCGCTTTATATCTTTTATGCAAGGTTGTCGAATGCGATGTGAATTTTGCCATAACCCAGATACTTGGAAGATGACGGGTGGCAAGGAATACAGCCCACAAGACTTATTTAATGAAGCCATTCAGTATCGTGCTTTCTGGGGAAATGAAGGGGGAGTCACTGTATCAGGTGGGGAACCCTTATTACAGATGGATTTTTTAATCGAATATTTCAAAATATGTAAGGCCAATGGAGTACATACAACCATAGATACTTGTGGCCAGCCTTTCACTTATGAAGAGCCTTTTTTTAGTAAATTTCAAGAACTGATGATGTATACGGATCTGCTTTTGTTTGATATAAAACATATCGATCGTCAAGGCCATATTAAACTAACCGGCCATCCAAATGATAATATTCTTGAAATGTCACGCTATTTATCAGATATTAATAAAGCCGTCTGGATCCGTCATGTATTGGTTCCAACAAGAACGGATTTTGATGAATATTTATACCGTTTATCCGATTATGTAGCCAGTTTAAATAACGTCTTAAAGTTTGAAGTTTTACCTTACCATATGATGGGTGTTTATAAATACACTGCATTAGGCTATCGATACAAATTAGAAGGTGTAGAACCTCCAACTAAAGAAAGAGTCGAAAATGCCAACCGTATACTGCGCTGTGCAGAATATACCGGCTACCTAAAATCATAATAAAAAAATCTGTAACCATTCAAATTTAATGGGTGGCTACAGAATTTTTTTAGCAATTTTTTCTAATTAGTAATAAGATCAATTAACCGCCAACTAAGAATTTTGTAAAATAAGCGACAGCAATACCTACATAGTTACCTACAGCTCCTGCTAAAACTCCTAAAATTAAACCACTATCAATAAGAGACTTCCAATTAGCTGCTGCTGCTGTTAGAGAAGCTGTTGGACCACCGACGATACAACCAACAATTGAAAGAATCATGTATCCATATTCTATCTTAAATAGACGACAGATCAACAAGTGTAAAGTCAAACCTCCAACTAACATTCGAAAAACATAAAGTGTCATGGTTAAGGTAGAACCTACAAATTGCTGCCAGTCAACTGCAAAACTAATAGTTGAAAAAACATTAAGGATAAGAAGAGTCCTAAATCTAAATTAGCACATAGTTTATTATTGAGCTAGACCGATAAAACGGTCGTTAACAAGATTAAACGAACAGCCTTCCAAATAGTCTCCGGCATGTAAGCTTTTGAAAATGCTGTAGTCAAAATATTTATACCAAAACCAATGGTTAATAGCTAAGTAATTTCTCTAATGGACCACTCTTTATCTGACATCAATGCTTTCGTGTCACTAGTTGAAGGTTCTTCTTCACTTAAATGATAAGGCCAAAACTTTTCCCAAGCTTTTGAAGCTTTAAGCATAGCTGGCGCGGCGAGCATAAAGTTTGTTAAAGGGGTAGCAATAACGTAATCTGACGCGTTAGCAGCCGCAATGGTTTGATGACTAGCATCTAAAACTGTTGCAATAGTCGTTAAGTTAGGAGTACCACCAGTGTAGGTCGCAACAAACATCCCAGCGATCTTTTATCCTTCATCCATATAAGGGGAAAAATGAAGGCTAAGATAGTTGCAATCACCATAAGTGATAAAATACCTGAACTTAAAGCAATCACCGGATTTTTACTTTTTCAACTCAACTAAATCCATACTTAGCATGCAAATAATAATACTGACGGGAACTAGAAGTGAACTTATAGCACTATACACTTTATGACTGATAGGCACGACTCCTGTATTAGAAAAAATAATTCCAATTACAACAACAGTCAGGACCGGTCCTAACGATTTAAAAACTTTGTATCTTTGCAAGAATAACGCAACTGCGATCATGGATAAAACAATGAAAATAAGACCATTAGTTCTAGTTAAAACGCATCCACACAATCATGCCTTTATTATTTCTTTTATAATTCTACCATAAGTAGAAAAACATAATATTAAATTGTATTATCAATATAGCTAATCTATATTAAAGCAAAAGCCTATAATATAACTAAATAATCCTGTAAAAATTTTTGAAAATATTTATTATTTTTATCTTTTTAAAAACTTACTTTAATTATCCTATGTCAATAAGGATTCAAAAATTTATTAAAAAGTGATAAACTTAGACTGTAATTTAATTTAGGAGGATAAATATGACAAAATACTTAGTTTTTGGGCATAAAAAGCCAGATACAGATACTATTGCTTCAGCCATCGCTTTTGCCTATTTCTTAAAGCAAGAAGGGCACCAAGCAGAAGCAGTCGCACTGGGCGAAATATCAAGTGAGCCAGCTTTTGCTTTAGAAAAATTTGGTATCCAACCACCAAGAATTATTAATACAGCTGCTAATGAAGTGAGCCAAGTTGCTCTAGTGGACCACAATGAGCCACAACAATCAATAGACGATATTGATCAAGTTCAAATTGATTATGTCATTGACCACCACCGCATTTCAGGCTTTAATACAGCTCAGCCTCTTTATTACCGTGCGGAGCCCTTAGGGTCAACAGCCAGTATTCTTTATAAGATGTTTCAAGAATATGGCTATGAAATTCCAGCAGATATTGCCGGCATGATGTTATCTGCTATTATTTCAGATACCTTGTTATTCAAATCTCCAACAACAACCGAAAAAGACAAGGAAATCGCTGAAAAATTGGCTGAAATAGCCCAAGTTGATATTCAATCATATGGTTTAGAATTTTTAAAGGCTGGAGCTGATCTTAGTAAGCAATCGGATGAGGAAATTGTTGATGGGGATGCTAAAAACTTTGTCATGAACGATCAAAATATTCGTATTGGTCAGACAAACATTATCGGCTTTGACGAGATTTTAAGTCGTAAAGAAAATCTTTTAAAAGTAATGGAAGATAAGCGAAAAGAAATGAATCTTAAACTCTATGTGCTAGTGATTACGGATGTCTTAGAATCCGATTCTATTGGTTTGGTGGTAGGGGCGGATATTAGTGTTGTAGAGGCAGCTTTCAATACTAAAGTTGAAGATCATCAATTTGATTTACCAGGAGTAGTTTCACGTAAGAAACAAGTGGTTCCTCCATTAACAGCAGCATTTAACAAATAAAATGAATTCCAGCCCTCAACTTTATATTAAAGTTGGGGGCTGGAATTCATTATTCTTTTAATGAAAGACGTTTAATAACAGATGCCTGAGGTGTCACATAAAGTGTTTTTTGGCCTTCATAAATAACGAAGCCAGGTTTAGAACCGTTAGGTTTCTTTAAATGTTTAACTTGGACGTAATCAACAGGCACATTAGCAGATTGTGAAAATTTAGAATAATAGGCCGCTAATTGAGCAGCTTCTACAAAGGTTTCTTCACTAGGTTTATCACTTTCGATAATAACGTGGGCACCAGGGATATCCTTTGCATGAAGCCACCAATGGTTTTTAGATGCTTTTTTGAGGGATAAGTCGTCATTTTGTTGATTGTTTCTACCGACATAAATCATGACACCATCACTAGATTTAAAGCGACGGGGTTTAGATTGGTTTTTTGCTCGCTTTTTACTTGAAGAAGGCTTCTGTCCCACATAGCCTTCATTAATTAATTCTTGCTTAATCGATTCAACATCTTCAAGATCAGCTTGCTTAAGTTGGACTAAAATACCTTCTAAATAATCAATCTCAGCGCGGGTTAAGCTTTCTTCACGATTAATATATTTGAGAGCATCCCGATATTTTTGATACTTTTTAAAGTAAACTTGAGCATTTTCAACAGCATTTAATCGAGGATTTAATTGGATATCCATTGGCTCGTCATTATTATAAAAATTAGCCAAGGTCACCTGGTATTCCTTATCATTAATTTGATAGGCAAAGGCATTTAAAAGTTCACCTTTAATGCGATAGTCATCAGCACTTGCTGCAACATGTCGGTCAATTGAAAGTTTTTTCAATTTTTTTTGATTTTTATCAATCACTTGCTTTAATTTATGAATAATATTACCCGATAATTGCTTGACCCTATCTAAATGAACCTTTTGGTGAGAATATGCATAAATTAATTCGGAAAGAGAATCGAAGGCCACTTCTGTTCCTGGTAAATTTGCCAATTTAAAAGCATAGAAATAAACATTTTTTTCCGTTTGATAAAGAGTAGGAGAGGGGAATTCAATGGCTGATTTAACTCTTTCTAAACTGGCCAAACTAGATAGATTCCCACCTTCATCAGACATCCAAAAAGCAATCTCTTGTGCAAGAAGTTTTCCCATTCCTTGTACGCATTGGAAGGCTCTCCCTTCTCTTAGAATCGCTTCATTCTGATGACTAAATTCAAACAATTGAGAATCATTCAATTCAAATAAGTTTACTTGTTGTCTGTTGCGGGGAGGTCGCTTGAATTCTGCTCCTGGAGTGAGTGAACGATAAGCGTTTTGACTATCTGGAACATGCTTAATACAATCAATAATGGTTTGTGTATTCTGGTCGACTAGAAGGATATTTGAGTGTCGCCCCATCAATTCAAAGGTTAGCAGGTATTCTTGGTCAACACCTATTTCATCACGACCGGTAAAATAGAAATCAATAATCCGATCGTTCTCATATTGCTTGATATCAATAATGAAGGCAGATTCCAAGTATTTTCTTAATAACATGCAAAACATAGGGGCCTGTTGTGGATTGGCTGATTTCTCTTGAGTTAAGTATAAAGAAAAATAATTCGGGTGAACCGAGGCGGCTAGGCGATGATTGGTTCGGTTAGCACGTATAACTATTTGTAATTCTTGTTCAAAGGGTTGGTAAATTTTATGTACACGTCCTGCTTTTAATTGTGATCGTAACTCTTCTACTAAAGCTCGTGTAAAAAATCCGTCAAATGTCATCGTCTCACTCCTCAAAAATGTCTGTTATTTATTATAAAACAAATAGGCCCTTTAAGCTAGTAAGGGCCTATTGAAGTGATTTCTTTACATAGAAATGAATTATTTCACTATTGATTTGGCATAGTTAGAAGGACTAATACCAAATTCTTTCGAAAAAGCTCTTGAAAAATATTGGATGGAACCATATCCTAATTCATTAGCGATTTCAGAAAGAGTCATTTTAGATTCATGAATTAATAGCTTACTTTGTTTTAAACGTAAGCTGTTAATGTATTGTTTAGGGGTTTGTCCTGTATATTTATTAAATAAGCTTTGGAGGCTGGAGCGAGAAATATTGAAGACTTCTACCAGATCATTTACTTGATGAAGCTGACCGACATTCTCTTGGAGAAAATCAATGATTGATTGGAACAAGTCATTTTCATAATTTTCTCGCATGGAGGTAGACCTTTCAGTTTCTGTTTTATTCTCACCGTTGTGAATTTGCGTAAGTATTAATTGGAGACTTGTGACCATTTCATCATAATAGAAAGGACATTTATCCTCAGAAATAGCCGCTAAATTGACCAAGCGACTTACAAGTTGAATTTGACGATGACCAAGATGAATTGGCCTTTGAGCGATCGATTCGGCTAAGCCTTGACCAGAAAATAAAATGGAAATCAGTGTAGTCATCCCTTCTTCTTTAAAGGCAATTTGATTTTTTTGTCCTGGAAAAATTAACCAGGCGGAATTTTTTGATAAAAGAATCTGCTTATTATAGCTTACTTCTATCGAAGCTTGTCCTTGATCGACGATAATTAACTCATAGTAATTTTGTGGATGGTTGAGTATCCGTTCACCGCTTGAGTAGACTTGGTAATCAAGACCGAAGACATTTTCAATTTTAAGGCGTTTTATTTCTTTTTCTACCTTTATAGCTTCTTTTAAAGTAATAATTTGTGGTTCTTCATTTTGGCTGGGTTCCAAATAAAGTTTACATTCTGCAGTTAGAGAGAGGGTATTAAAGTATACACCCGCATTAAGCTGAACCGCATTTTGTAAGATAAAAAATTGAAAGGATTCTTTTTTATCTGGAGTATCCGTCATCACTAATAGAGCTAATCCTTTATGTTCAGTTAGGATAACTGGCTTATTAAAACGTAGTAGAGCTTGTGATCGATCCCTTTTAATGGTTACTAAACGATTAAAGGGTTTAATTTGTTGGTGGTTAGTCTTGACGGAGGTAAAATATTTCGAAGTGGCGTTCTTGGTCGATTGCTTATACATGGTAAACTCCTTTCTGCTTCTTATGTCTATTATATCTTAATTAGGATAAAAGCACTATTAATCTTTAGAAGTTAAAATTGTTCTAAAAATTATCTAAATTAACTTATATTTAAATAAGTTCTTTTAATTCAATGAAGCTAGAGTAAGAAGGTTTTGTTTGTTATAATATATTTAAAATTTCAGATAAAGTAGGTAATGTGATGAAAAGAATAAATCGAATTTTGAAGTATGTGTTCGCTATTAACTTCTTTGGGATGATTCTCTTTATTTCTAAGCCATTTTTTACGAGAGTTTATGCAGAAGAAGAGGTTAGGGCTGAAGAAACTCAAGCAGTCAAAGAAGATACTAAAGTAAAATATGTAACCATTCGATCAATTGGCGATATTTTATTACATGATAGTGTTTATTGGAGTGCCCAAACTGGTTCAACGAGTTATCAATTTGATCCAATGTTTAAAGAAGTGGCAAAATATGTCGCTAATGCTGATATCACGACAGCCAATATGGAGACCTTGGTGGCCGGAAATCAAATGGGAGTATCTTCTTATCCTTTCTTCAATGTTCCAGATCAAATTGTCGATAGTCTATTAGCGATGGATGTAAATATTGTTTCAACCGCCACTAACCATACCATGGATTTCGGAGCTAAGGGGGCGCATCTTTCATTAGAAATTCTTAAAAATAAGAAAATGGAATATGTCGGATCCTATTCATCTTGGGACGATTACAACCGTCTACGGATCATTGAAAAAAATGGCATTCGAGTAGGATTTTTAAATTATACTTATGGTACGAATGGTAACCCAATTCCTCAAGATGAAAGATACTTAGTGACTCTGATTGATGAAGAACTTATCCCATTAGAAATTCAACATTTAAAAAGACAATGTGATGTAGCTATCGTTATTTATCAATTTGGCGAAGATGCTTTTTTACCAGTTGATTCTCAAATTAGATTAACTCAATTGGCTATTGATGCAGGAGCAAACTTTGTTCTAGGAGGACATTCTCACATTATGCAACCCATGAAACGTTTTAACGATCATCAAGGTGCTTGGTATTCTCATGGTAATTTTTTGTCCGGCCAAGTAAGAGCATATGAAAAAGTCGGTGGAATTGGAGAGTATACCTTTAAGATGGATGTTGATGGAAAAGTTACTTTAGATTCTATGCGATTGATGCCAACTTATAATGTTGGCTATCCAGAATGGTCTTTTTATCAAGTAATTCCATTAGCAAAGGCTCAAGACTTTGGTCTGTGGAACGGTGATCGTTTATATGAAGAAGTAGAGCAACGATTCACTGACTATGAAAAAGACCTTGATTTTGTACCTTATTTAGATTAACTCTATAAAGGATAGCATCTTTTTACTCTCTATTCTGTATTTACAACTAGTTACTTACAAAATAGAGGATTGGGTGAATTATGAAAAGGATAATAGTTGTTTTAATGCTCTTTACTCAAAGTTTTAGTTTACCGAATGTTCATGCTCAAAAAGGTGAAATGACTTATCTCAAAAGCCAAACCGATAAAAATATGGTATCTTTAGAAGCTTGTCAAATACTTTTAAGAGAGACACCACTGACTTCTTCAAATAGTCAAGAAATAATCTCAGATAAAGAGTTACAAAATCAATTTGAAGCCAATCAAGTGCGCATGACAGCCATTAATGAACGCTATCAAATTTTGAACCAAGAAATTATTTCTATTCAAGAAGGGCCTAGCAATTCCTTGAACGAGGCAAATCTTGCATTGGAAGAGGTCATTGAAACTCTTTACCAAAATTTATCAATTGAGCAGCAAGATTTTGTTTCCCTATCTGCTCAAGAGCAATTAGCCTTAATCAGTCAAGATGAAACAGTTATAGAATGGCAAGCTTACATTGAAGAGTTGAATCAAATTTTGGATCAATATATTAGTGAACAAGCCGAATTAGAAGCAGAATACCAACAATTACTCTATGATAACGAAACTTTAGGGGATCAAATTCAAAGTAGTAAGGAAACAATGGCCCAACTTAGTCAATGCCAGCTTTATCCTTATTCAACAACTGCTTACCTTATCAATCAAGAAAATATGCAATTAGACGCTTCTGATCTAGCGACTTTAATCGTCTCAATCGATAATTATTTACAAAAGATTGTCCCCAAAGCCTATGCTAAAGTTACTTTTCAACAAATTTATGATCTTTTTAATAAAAAGATGACTGTTGAAGAACTAAATAATAAGCTTACTGACAAGGAAGTGATTGTATTAGATGATTTTACTTTTACCTCTTACCAATATGCAAAAGAATTGAGCTTATTTGATATCGAAGTGATGGCTTACCAAGCCTTGAATAATTATTATATAAATAATAAGGCTGAAGTTTATCACACTGTTTATAGTAATTTATTAAATCTAAAAGAAAGCCAATTACATTACTTTTATCTAATTAATAGTGAATTATTTGAAAATCTTAAGCATTATCTTGCAAATTATCTTAACCAGCATCAATTAATTAGTGATGAAAACATCCAACAAATTAAAACACTTCATGACCGTTATCAAATGAAATTAGTTTTATATAATGAGAATAATCAGACTTGGTCAGCTAATTTAGGGGCTGATTCGGGCTATTTATTAGAATATCAGGCAAAAGACTTACTTCAAACTCAAACGCCTAATAATGAATCAGCAGATATGGCTAAAGAAGATGTAAAGCATGATCAGCCAGTAGATCAGGTCAAAAAGAACCTAAATGATAGAGGGTTACTCAAACTAGAAGATAAGCAAATAGCAAATGAAACGGATAAACAGGATAATTTAGCCTTCTTAAAAGACAAACTAGCCAATAAGACTAAAGGCAAAAAAGCCAGTAATTTAGCTAAACCCTCTGATAAAGATAAAAATATCAAAGACAAGACGCAATCAAATGATAAAAAATCACAACTTTTACCAACTACTGGTGAGCAAAAGTTCTATCTCAATATCGCATGGTCTCTATTGATAATTGGCTTAATCGCCTTATTAATTAACCGCTACTTTAAACAGCTTCAGCATAAAAAGCGAATACAAGATCATCTTTTCAATGAGGAGGATCTATTTTAGTTTCACTATTTAAAAACTTTCGATATAATAAACCTAATCGAAAGGGGCGTTTTATATGGATATAAATGATTTTAATGAAGCAGTTAAGCACTTTAAGCAAATAGATAGTCATGAAGCTTTTGAATTAATAGAAGCAAAAGAAGGGAATCTTATTTTTGTAGGTCGTGAGACTTGCCCATATTGCCGTTTGTTTGTTAGTAAGTTAGCGGAAGCTGCGATTACAAGTGATTTAAATGTTTATTTCTTACATTCACAAACTCAAAATGACCTAGAAGGAACACAAATGTTCCGTGAAAAATATAACGTTGTCACAGTTCCTGGATTAGTTTATGCTGATTCGAATCGTACAGAAACAGTTTGCGATTCTTCTATGAAAGTAGAAGAGATTATTGATTTTGCTAGAGCATACTAGCTTAGTTAACAGAGGAGAGTAACATTGCAAGACAAACAAAAACAAGTAAAAACTCCTAAAAGTCCAATTGTCTGGTTTTTCATTATGATTATTCTATTCTCAGCTACCATGTTGTTACGGCTAAAAAGTGACTCTATTCAAGAAGCAGGTCAAAGTTTTGGAATACAATCTCAAGTTGCTAAGGAATCATCTGATTCCTTAGCACTTTCAACAACAGAAATAACTGAGTCAAGCACTAAGACCAAGCCTGACCAAACTAGTCAAACAACGGTTGAAGAAAGTTCTACTTCATCTCAAGAATCTGATCAAATCAGAATCTCAACAACTATCGAAACGATAGAAAAAATTGAATCCAGTGAAAGTTTTGAACAAGCCTATACTCAATTACCACCAGCTAAAACTTATTCTATTTTTCAATTTAAAAACAATGAAATTCAAGATCGATTTGTAAAACGTGCTTTTGAAGTGATGATTCAACGTCTCATTGATGAAGATAAATTTTTCTCTGCTGTAGATTATCAATTAACTATCGATCCAACATTGGACGATAATATCTATATTTTGCATCTAGAGGAAAAATACGCTGATCAATTAATAGAACGAGGGTATTACCGCTTTGATTATCGTGGAAAGAAAGTTACTAAATATTAAGTCAAAAAGCTCGGTACGGATTTAAGTGTCCTTATCGAGCTTTTTAAATCATAATTCTTTACTTAGCCAAACCCATTCCCCAATTTGATCGAATTTGCGTTCAAATTTAGGAAAATTTCCTCTGATTATGAAACTTTAGGTTTTTAAAAATCGATCTGGTTTTGTTGATGAATCGGTAGACATGTAAGCAAGTTGATGATTTCTTTGGCTTTTAATCGACTTTCTAGTTTTTGATAGAGTAAATTTTTAAGTGTCCATTCATCATGCTCTGCTAATAAATACATAGCAATATTTGCTGAATATTGATATGCTCTGCGAGGCGGCATAGGCGAAGCCAATTATCTCTTGATCCATAAGAATTAGAAGAACGGCATGACTTTCTTGATAGCGAGTGACTTTTTCTTCAAATTTTTGGTTAGAAGGAACAGGACTTTCCAAAGTTAGCTGACTGTTTTGAATAAAGTCTTATAAATTGTTTGAATATCGTCAATATCACAAGGTCAAGCATCCTTGATGCTTATAAGTGGCATAAGACACCTCCTTTTGATATTCTATAATAAATATTTGAGCTTAAAATCAAAAATCATTGAAAGCGTTTACCTTTATAGTTATAATGAAAGTGTCAATTAAGTTAGAAAGGATGATCAGATGAGTCATAAAGTTTATACCAATTATTGGATGAATCGTCGTGATAATGTTGTGAAAGAACATGGATCTTACGCTACAGAGTCAGAAGCTCTCAGAGGGATAAAAGCTTGGTGGGAATTACAAAAAGATAATTACAAAGATGTTGTGGAAAGACGAACCAATTCAGGAGCTTTAGAAATCACTTACGGGGATAATAATTATTATTATCGTATTGTTGAAAGGGAGATGGATGAGGAACTTCCTTCATTGAAAGTAAAATTAAGGAGTCAAGGAGAAATTGAATCCTTAAGGAAGAAATATTTATTAGAAGATGAGCAAGTTTTATTTGATGAATTAGCCGAGCCTTATCGCGACCGTTTAGTCGAGGCTATGGGAGACGGTAAAAAAGTTCAAGATTACATATACGACCTGCAAGGTCGCATGATACGTCCTCTAAAAGTTGATAAATAATAAAATAAAAGAAGCTGAATATCCAGCTTCTTTTTTGTATGGTTTAGTAATAGTATTCATTACCTGAAGACTCAGGAGCGTAATCTACGCCTTCGTTAAAGATACCAGATGGATTCCAAAGAAGAAATTCAGTAATTCCATTTTCTTCCAAAGCAACAATTTGTTGTTGAACTTGAAGAGGTCCATATTCTTGATAGGTACCAGGTGCCAGATTCCAGTCAGTAAAGTCTTGTAACCATGGACGACTATTTGCCGCATTGGTAATATTTTTTAGGATGAGGTTTTCAGAATACATATATTGATCAACTAAGTTATAAGGTTCTAAGTCAGGAGCCGGTATACCAAAAAATCCTAAACCCCAGTGAGAAGGGTAGATCATAGAAGAAATCGTATCGACTCTTTCAGCAATTTGTTCAAAATTTTGACCGATTCCACGTACATCAGGAGCGTCCCCAGCAATTGCAGTATATCCAAAGATATCAGCTGAAACATCTGCGCCATATGGGGCTAATTTATCATTGGCTTCTTCTAAGAAATCATTAATGGCATAAACCCTTTCTTGTCCAAATTTTTCAGGGTCATCGGTTACATAGGTTTGATAGTTACCAATATTATAATCTAGTTGATCTGAGAAAGTTTGGAAACCTTCAGGGAAACGAACATAGTCAAATTGAATATCTTTAAAACCTAATTTAGCAGCTTCGATAGCAATAGTAATGTTGTAGTCCCAAATTTCTGGAAGGAATGGATTAATAAATTTAGCACCATTACCATCCTGCCAAATTTCTCCTGTTTCACTATCTTTAAAGGAATATTCAGGTTTGGCTTCAGCCACTAGTCGATCTTTGAAAGTTACAATGCGAGCGATTGGATAAATTTGACGTTTTTCTAATTCTTTCAAAAGTTCTTTAATATCTACATTGTTATAAGAATTTTGATTAACTAAAGGATTGTCTGTTTCTAATTTTGTTTGAATAACCCCCTCATCATCCTTAAAATCAATAACCACTGCATTTAAGGCGGTGGTTTCAACATAATCTAATAGGTAGTTTAGTCGTTCAGGATCAGAAAAAACAGAAGGAGCAAGATAAATGCCTTTAACACCTTCTTCAGGATAGGTAATATCGATGCCTGAATCATAAAAGAGGACAGAAGGTAGTTTCTCAGGTGCGGTAAGAATAGGATTATTGTGAGGCGATAAGCCCTCATAAGTATTATTTTCTCCTTGATTAATGCGGTTGTTGAATGCCACTACTTCTTCATCTGAATAGGCTAAGACTACTTCTGGAAGTTGGACTTTTTTGGCTTCTTTTTTATCTTCTACTTTTGGTTTACATGCTACTAGCAAAAGCATTAAAAAGGAAAGTAAAGTCAATTGTAAAATGCGTTTTTTATTCATTTAAATCACCGCTTTCTAATTATTTGCCTGTAAGATTAACAAGGTAGACTTTTAAATTAACTAAGAGTGTATTTAAAGGTTCAAAGTATTCGAGAATTTGATCTAAGTTCATATTATTTTCCGTATATAAAAGATTAACATTATCAAAAACAGCGAAGAAACTCTCATGATCAATTTCTTCACTAGTGATAGATTGATAAGACTGATCTTCTATTTCAATGTTTTCAAGATAATTAGAAATATAGATATCTGTTTTATCACATAGATTGGTCGTATATTCAATAACTTTTGTTATTTGATCTTTGGGAAGTTGATCGTTTTCTGGTATGTCTTTAAGCTCTTGGCATAATTCAAGTAATTGCTGACGGCTTTCTTCCATTTCAGCTAATAAATCTTTGCGCTTTGCGATGTTTTTGTTAAGAGGATTATCACTCTGTCCAAAGCCGGATAAATCTTCACTTAAATTAATGGTCGCTTCAAAATCTTGTTGAAGATCCAATTCACGGTTTTGAATTTCACTAATATTTCCAATAATTAGAGTAACATTGTCTTGGATGAGACCAACAGTTCGTTTAGCTCTTTCTAATGAGTTTCCACAAGCAATAATGAGAATAGATAGGCTTAGGAGGATTAATATTTTTTTTGTTTTCATCGTTTCTCCTTGTCATTCATTTATAGTTTATCTAAATTGAACTTTTTAATACATCTAGTATATAATAATAGGTATTGTAAACACAAATATTATAACAAATTAGAATTAATTTGGACAAGGAGGATTAAATGACGACCACTTTTATCATAACGGCTATAATCGTAATACTGGATCAAGCTTTAAAAATATGGACCCAAAATCATTTAACGCTAAATCAAACGCTAGAAATTATTCCTGATTTTTTTCAGTTAAACTATATTCATAATACAGGAGCGGGTTGGGGCTTATTTGCCGGCCAACGTTTTTTCTTAATAGGGGTAACTTTTTTAGTGATTTTCTATTTAGTTTATTTAATTTGGAAAAATCGCTACCATAGCCCTTGGACTAAACTTGCTTATGCACTTTTATTAGGAGGGGCAGTTGGCAACTTAATTGATCGTTTAGTGAGAGGCTATGTAGTAGATATGTTACAGATTCGTCTGTTTGATTTTCCAATTTTTAATTTGGCAGATGTGGCGCTTACTCTAGGCGTTATTTTATTGATTATAATGGTTATATGGACCGAAGAAGGAAGTGATTTAATTTGACAGAAGCATTAAAGCTCTCTAATAATGAAGCAGATCAAGACCGTTTAGATAAAGTTTTGACTAATTATTATCCAAATTTTAGTAGATCGCAATTACAAAAATTAATTAAAGAAAAAAGAGTAAAAGTTAACAATCAATTTTTAAAAGCTAACGCCATTTTAAAAGGGGATGAGATGATTACGATTGATTTTCCTGAAAAAGAAGCCAGCCCTGAAGAATTCGAGTTGATTGCTGAAGTGATGGAGTTAGAGATTATCTTTGAAGATGACAGTTTTTTGCTTGTTAATAAACCAGCTGGGATGGTTGTCCATCCTGCTAAAGGACACACTAACGGAACTCTAGTGAATGGCCTCTATCATTATTTAGGAAAAGCGCTATCCCAAGGCTTTCAATCTTACCGACCAGGAATTGTTCATCGAATTGATAAAGATACCTCTGGTTTATTAGTAGTAGCAAAAAATGATCAAGCCCATCGTCACTTAAGTCAACAATTGGTGGATCACACCATGGGGAGGACTTATGTCGCTTTAGTTAATGGGCAAGTTGAAAGCGACTCCGGACATATTGAAATGCCTGTTAAACGTGACCCATCCAATCGCTTAAGATGGCATGTGGATCCCTCGGGTAAAGAAGCTATTACTGATTTTCAAGTGCTGGAACGTTTTCAATACGCCACATTAATGCAATTAAAGTTACAGACTGGTCGGACTCACCAAATTCGCATCCATATGGAAGCTATAGGTCATCCAATTATAGCCGATCCACTTTATCGCAGAAATCTTCAAAATTTACCGGGGGAATTAGCTAATCAAAAAGACGGGCAACTATTACATGCAAAGGCCATTGATTTATTACATCCTGTTACAGATGAGCCCTTACATTTTGAATGTCCATTGCCCTTAAAGATGCAAAAAATTATAAATAGTCTAAAATAGTTAGAAAAGGAGGGAAGTAGAGATGTCTGAGACTAATCAAAAGATTTTAGCTAAGATCCGAAATTTATTGACTTTAGCTGAAGATGGCGGAAATGATGAAGAGAGCCAAACTGCTTTGCTGATGGCTCAAAAACTGATGTTAAAACATAAAATCTCTCAGCAAGAAGTTTCTGATAAAAAAAGTCCAGAAATCATTTTACGCTCCTTATCAGTCTATAAACGCTTGTATTGGTGGGAAAAAGTTTTAGTTAGGATTATCGCCGATAATTTTCGTTGCATGTTTTATATCCAAAGTAACCGATTACCTCATCAGCATTCGGTTCAACGCAAAATTGTTTTAATGGGTTTTCCAGAAGATGTGGATCTTGCTTTTCAAATGTTTAATTTAGCAGCGGATACAATGAAGTATTATTCTAAAATTCATCTAGCTGAATTAAGTGAAGAAGATTTAAGCAGCAATCCTCTATCTCAGTTGAGAAAATCCTATTATCAAGGATTTATGGACGGACTTAAGGAAAAGTTTGATATCCAACGTCAAGCCATGATGAATGAAAATGAAAAGTATGCCCTGATTATTCAAACGCCAGAAGCTGTCAAAGAAAAATTTAACCGAGAAATAACGGGTTCACTCACATTTAATCAACCTTCCTTTTCGCGATCTAACCATGCCTATCAAGACGGCTTTCAAAAAGGAAAAAATGTCAATCTCACCCAAGCTCAGATAAATCACCAAGCAGAGTCCAATCATTAAAACAATTTTATAATTGGAGATTTACTATGATTGAAGCCAATCGGCGTCTCTTAGCCAAATGATTAATTGTAGAATGGATCTTTTTATATGAGCAAGTCAAATTCCGACGATTTATTCTGCTTTAAAAATTGGAGATTCGGTTTTAATTGATGATGGGGTAATTACTACAAAAGTGAGTAAAGCAAATGATAAGTATGCTGTATTAGGGATAAAAAAGTAAAGAGAAGATCCAAGCGCCAAAAAGCTGAAAAAGGGACTTCACTTTCCTCAAACAATTTTTGAAACAGATATTTTAAATTAAAAAGACAAGCAAGGTATCGCTTTTGCTTGTCAATGTGCCGATGTAATTGCTTGCTCATGCATTAGAACTGCTCAGGATATTAAAGAAATTCAAAAACAACTTCAAATTGAATTAGGTAAGGCTGCGAGTTATATGCCAATTATGGTTAAAATAGAAACCGTCCAAGCCATTACGAAGCTAGCTGAAATTATCTTACAACTGCGAGCTAGCAGCCTTTCGCTTTAATGATCGCGCGTGGCGATTTAGCTGTTGAAAGAGTTTATATTCGCTTAGCCGAACTTCCACAGCCAATCATGTGGATGGCTGAAGCAGCTGATGCCCCCGTCGTTTGGGGCACAGAAGTCTTCGATAAATTAATTAAAACCGGTGTGCCGAGTCGCTCTGAAGTAACAGATGTCACTGAGGGAGCTCGCTCAGATTGTGTCATGATAAACAAAAGCGATTATGCAGTGGCAACGATTAAAATGCTTGATCCTATCTTTAAAAGAATGCAAGGTCGCCTCGACCAAAAAACACCACAACTTAGCGTTCTAAATCGTGCAAATCTAGGGTCTACTCCTCCTCTTGACAAGTAAAGAGTTGAGGATAGTTATGGCACTCTGGATTGCGCGGATGACAAATTCTCCTACCGAATAGGATTAAAGATTGATGGGCTTGAGTCCATTGGTCTTTATCCAAGACCTCCATTACACGATTTTCAACTTGACGAACACTCGCACCAGGATCAACAATCTGATGATGGAGGCAGATACGATGGATATGCGTATCCACTGCAAAGGCAGGAATTCCAAAGCCGACACTCAAGACCACGTTGGTTGTTTTACGACCAACTCCGGCCAGGGCTTCAAGATCTTTACGATTACCAGGAATTTCACCTTGATGGCGTTCCATTAATTGATTGGCACATTTGTGGAGATATTTTGCCTTGTTGCGATACAAGCCGATTGTTTTTAAATAAGGCATTATCTCTTGCGGGCTCGCTTTTGCAAGTTCTTTAGGACTAGGGTAGGCGGCAAATAAGGCAGGCGTCACTTTATTAACCGCTACATCGGTTGTTTGAGCACTCAATAATACAGCTACTAATAATTGATAGCGGTTTGAGAAATTTAATTCTGCTTTAGCATCTGGAAATAGAGCAATGATTTCTTCTAATACATGACGTGCACAGTGGTTAGTTAGCATAATAAAACCCTTTCTAAAAATTAATCAATTATCAGTCTTTAATGACTATCATAAGTAATCTCTGTCAATTTCTCAAATATTTTTTTACAGATAAAAAGATAGTCATCCACAAGATTTTGTGTTAGTATTAAAAAAACGACACTACATCTTGTGTTATTTTTTAATTTAGGAGGAAACCATGGCTATGATAGTTATTGGAGGAATGATTGGAGCTGGCAAAACAAGCTTAGCGACTTTTTTAGGTAAGGCCTTAAAGAGCCAGGTGTATTACGAAAATGTAGATGATAATCATATTTTACCCTTATACTACACCGCAAGTGAAGAAGAACAAGAAAGAAAAAGGTATCCATTTTTATTACAATTAGACTTTTTGTCCAGTCGTTATCGTGATATCAAGAAAGCTTTTTATCACCCACATAATATAATAGATCGTTCCATTTATGAAGATTGGTATTTTGCCAAGGTCAACCATCAAGCGGGTAAAATTTCGGACGAAGAATTTATTATTTATGAGAAATTATTAGACAATATGATGGAAGAATTAGAAGATTTACCCAAAAAAGCACCCGATCTGATGGTTTATTTACATGGATCTTTTGAAAGCATTTTAAAAAGAATCAATCAAAGAGGTCGCGATTTTGAACAAGACCCTGAATTAATCGAATATTATTATCGTCTATGGCAAGGTTATGATGATTGGGTAGATAACCATTATCATGCTTCCCAAGTTTTAAAGATATCGATTGATGAATTGGATGTCTTAAATAATCCTGCTGATGCAAAAAAAGTGATACAAATGGTTATTGTTAAACTAGAAGAGCTAGGAGTTCCTGCCGATGGATATGGACAAGATTAAAGACTTTAGCAAAACTTATTTAAGACAAGAAAAAAGTGGGCATGATTGGTTACATATCCAACGGGTGGTTGCCAATTGTGAGCAAATAATCAAACATATACAAGAGCCTATTAATGTTGATGTTGTTTTGGCAGCTGCTTATACCCATGATTTATTAGATGAAAAAATAAAAGTTGATTACCTCCTTACGGAAAAAGATGTAAGACATATACTTAAAGAAGCCCAAATGTCTCTGGAAGAAATAGAGCAAGTCTTAAGTATTATAAAAAACCTCTCTTTTGCTGCCAATTTAATAGAAAAACAACACTTAACATTGGAAGGCCAAATTGTTCAAGATGCCGATCGCCTAGATGCAATCGGTGCGATTGGTATTGCTAGAACTTTCTACTACGGAGGTAGCAAGGGGCATAGTCTTTATGATCCGAAAGCTGTTCATACTTCGGCACAAGCTGTATGCTCCAAAGAAACTTATCGTCAAGTAAGAAACGTACGCCAACATTTTGATGATAAGTTATTAAAGCTCAAAAATTTAATGAATACTAAAGCTGGGCAGGAAATGGCTAAAAATCGTCATCAGTTAATGATTGACTTTCTACAAGCTTTTGATCAAGAAACCCTCTCAAATACCAATCAATTGAGTTAAATGGCCTGGGCAGTTGACTATAAAGTTTTCAAGATTGAAATAATTCTTTAAGCTTGTTATACTCAAAGAAGTAAACGAATACAATTAGGAGGCCCTATATGAAATTCTTTTTAGATACTGCAAATGTTGAAGAAATTAAGCGCATCAACGACCTAGGTTTGGTGGATGGCATTACTACCAATCCTACATTAATTTCTAGAGAGGGAAAAGATTTTGAAACAGTTATCAAAGAGATTTGTTCAATTGTTGATGGACCTGTTTCGGCTGAAGTCATTGCCTTAGATTATGAAGGCATGGTTAAAGAAGCTAGACAAGTTGCCCAATGGGCAGATAATATCGTGGTTAAAATTCCGATGACTGAAGCAGGCTTAAAAGCTGTTAATACATTGTCTAAAGAAGGAATTAAGACTAACGTCACACTTATTTTCTCAGTGGCTCAAGGCCTTTTAGCGGCTAAGGCAGGTGCCACATATATATCTCCATTTATTGGACGAATCGATGATATGGGAGAAGATGGTATGGAATTGATTGCTGACTTACGCTTAGTTTTAGATAACTATGCATTAGACGCTGAAATTATTGCTGCTTCCATTCGTCATATTGGACATTTTGAAGCCACAGCTGTTGCAGGAGCAGATATTGCAACGGTACCCGGCAGTCTATTCCCTAAATTATGGTCTCATCCATTAACTGACAAAGGAATTGCTGGCTTCTTAAAAGACTGGGAAGCTTTTCAGCATAAACAATCTAAATAAAAAGAAAAAGGATCTAGCTTTTAGATCCTTTTTAATTAATTATTTTTAAAAATTTAGACCAGTCAGATAACCCACAAAGGCCACAATCATTAAGCAGGATAATCGGGCAGTTGCTAAAAATATCCCTTTACGGCTCTTATGACGGCAAAGATAGATAGCTAGTAGACCACCTAAGCCCCCTAAACAAAAGGTGGCTATTAATAAGCTTTTTTCTGAAATACGCCAAAGCTGATGTTTGGCTTTATATTTATCAACAGCATAGAGTGAAAAAACAACAATATTCCAAAGACCAAGCAGTCCTATGACAAAGTAAATATAAGTCGGCATAAGTCACCTTTCTATTAATAAGTTAATATTATTATAACGCTAAACGGGCTAAATAGAGCGATGGTTCTTGCAAAATAAACTTTAAGCAAAACATTTTTCTAAAGACAAGTAAATGAGTTATAATGGTTATAACAAAATGACAGAGGAGAATGTATATGATAGATACAAGTACTTTATTATTGATACTCGGATTGGTTATTATTTTAGGAGCCATTTACTTCTTATCACGTAAAAGTAAAGATTCAAATAATAAACCTCAGGTTACTGACAAGACTATGAACGATCCTTTAGGTCCGGTTCATATTAATTCTGATATTGATTCTTCAACCAATGCTTTAGGGGAAGATCCGTTCAAAGATAACGTTCCTTTACGTGAAGGTCAAGCAGCTCAAAAAGCTCAGCATTATAATGATGAAATAGGAGTAAATCCTGATGAAGCAAGTGAAGCAGAGGACGGAAAAACTCCCCCCCTAAATAATAGTCAAAACGCATTTACCTCAAGTGAATCATTCGACCATTCTTCTTATCGTTTTGTTCACTATCAAGAACTAATTGATAATAATGGCTTAAAAGATGAATGGGTGCAACTTGAAGGAAAAATCGCATCGTTCTTTACTGAAGATTTAGGAGTAGAAGGCGCTATCGCCTTAGGTTCTTTATCTACTAGCCAAGAAGAACCCGTTAATCTTGTAGCTTTAAAATTCATTAACGAGACGGACCAAACGCTAAATACAGACGATCATGTCAAAGTTTATGGTAAGATGCAAGGTTTAAAAGTTTCTAATAAACAGCTTGTTCCAGCCATGTTAGTCGATCATTTCGAAAAGATTTAAAAACACCTTGACAAAAAATAAATAGACGGTATAATATGTTTATAAACTTTAACAATTAAATATTTCTGATCAAGCGGTGATATAATCATGCAGCCCGGTCCTCATTGCGAGGACAGCAGAGATACCTTAGCGTACCTGTGAGACAGTTTTCATTAACTGTCTTTGGTGCGCTTTTTTTGTTAGAGAATTACGAAAGAAAGAAGGAGATTTTGTGGTGGTTAGTATCTTTAGGAATCGTGAAGGGCAGTTTTTTGCCATAGGAACTATCTTAATGATCGCGGGTTTCTTATTTTCATTTAATCCTCTTTTGAGTCGGTTTGCTTTTTATTTAGCTATTTTCTTTTTAGGCTTTTTTGCCACTAAAGAAGCTGTCAGTGAGACTTTTATTGAAAAAAAATTGAATGTAGACCTCCTCATGGTTTTAGCAGCTTTAGGAGCTGTTATTATTAATTATGAGTCTGAGGGAGCTATGCTTTTATTCATCTTTGCAGGGGCCGAAGTTTTAGAAGAATATGCAACCAATAAATCTACTAAGGCCATCGAAGAACTAATGGGGCATGTGCCTAATGTAGCCTTAAAAATTTTACCAAATGGTGAAACGAAAGAAGTGCCTACAGATAGTTTAGAAATAGGTGATCAAGTATTGGTAGCTAAGGGTGATGCCTTACCAATCGATGGTTTCTCAGATCGATCGGTAAT
Source organism: Facklamia sp. P12937 (assembly GCF_050409505.1). Classification (NCBI taxonomy): domain Bacteria; kingdom Bacillati; phylum Bacillota; class Bacilli; order Lactobacillales; family Aerococcaceae; genus Facklamia; species Facklamia sp. P12937. The sequence goes on along the minus strand of NZ_JBNUPI010000003.1, from coordinate 79,030 downwards.
CATAAATGAAGCTGCTTTAACCGGAGAATCTTTACCAGTAGAAAAAAATCAAGGCGAAGAAGTTTTTGCTGGTACAATCAATGAAGGAAATTCTTTTAGACTAGAGGTAAGTAAGCTAAGTAAAGATACAGTCTTTTCTTCCATTATTCGGATGGTTCAAGAGGCCCAGTCCAATCCATCTAAAATAGCGAGTTTTATCGATCGCTTTGAATCGCATTATGCTATGGGTGTTTTAATCGCTGTGCCTTTATTCATTGTTGTCTTATATTTTTTAGTGGATTATTCCTTCCAAGAGGCTTTCTACCGCGGCATGGTCTTGCTAACGGTGGCTAGTCCCTGTGCGTTAGTTGCTACGGCTACTCCAGCCACTTTATCAGCCATTTCTAATGGAGCTAAAAATGGTATTTTGGTCAAGGGTGGAGCAGCCATGGAATCATTAAATACCATGGATATTCTATTTTCAGATAAAACTGGTACTCTAACTCAAGGTGTCTTTGATGTGGTAGATTATGAGCTAGAAGAAGACTACTTAAAAGAAGTAGTTTATATGGAACAAGGTTCCAACCATCCCATTGCTCTAGCAGTTGTTAAGCATTTTAAGGATCTAGACTTGTCGGAAGTAGATACCCATGAAAAGGTGGAAGAATTACCAGGACAAGGGATGAAAAAGGGAGAAATTCAAGTTGGAAAGCCTTCTACTTTTGAACACTTAGCAAATTATGCACAATATATTGATCGAATAGAAGAAGGGCATACAACTATCTTTATCGCTAATCAAGAAAAAGTATTAGGTTATCTCTCATTAGCTGATAAGATTCGTTCCGAATCAATTGAAGCGGTTAAGAAATTCCAGCAAGCCGGAGTAGAAGTTGTCCTGATTACTGGGGATAACCATCAAGTTGCTAAAAAAGTAGGTCAGCAGGTAGGGATTGAAGACGTAGTGGCTGAATGCTTACCCAAAGATAAAATAAAATATGTTAAAGAAAGTCAAGCAAAGGATAAGGTAGTGGGCATGATTGGCGATGGAATTAATGATGCTCCTGCTTTAGCCCATGCTAATATTGGTATTGCCATGGGATCTGGCTCTTCTATCGCGATGGAGTCATCTGAAATTATCGTTGTTAAAAATAATTTATTGAAATTATTTTATTCTTACCAGTTGAGTCATAAATTAAATCGAATCATTAAGCAAAACATTATCTTTGCTATTAGTGTCATCTTTATATTAATTGTCCTTAACTTTCTAGGTACTTTAGACTTACCTTTAGGTGTAGTTTTTCATGAAGGCTCTACTATTTTAGTTATTTTAAACGGTCTTCGTCTTTTAAGACAAAACGAGTCTTTAAATGAATAATTTTTACTTTTAATCTCGGTTCTCTCCCATTTTTGGTATTTTGGGAGAGTTTTATGCATTTAATATGAAATCGAGATTAAAATATACTACAATAAGAGTTACTTGAAAAAAATATAGAGAGGAAGAAAAATAATGTTTGCAATTTTTCGCAAATTAGCATGGTTTTTTAAATTAAGATGGAAGACCTATACCTTGGCAATAGGGGGGTTGATTTCTTGTGCGGTTTTATCTGCAATAATTCCTTTATTAATTGGTCAAGTAGTTGACCAAATGGCAAAAGGTAGTCTAACTTCATCCTCTCTTTTACAGTATATGTTATTGCTTTTATTGGTCGGTCTAATGATGTATGGCTTACGTTATATGTGGCGATCGAATCTATTTACTAATTCCACTATTTTAGAGTCGATTATGCGTAATAAATTATATGACCACTTTACAAAAATGGATCAAACCTTTTACGGAAAATACCGTACCGGTGACTTGATGGCTCACGCTACTAATGACCTACGAGCGTTACGCTTTGTAGCTGGGGGAGGTATTTTAACCTTAACTGATGCCTTATCTATCACAATCGTCACACTTTTTTCCATGGTAATTATTATTGATTGGAAGTTAACACTCTATACAATTGTTCCTTTCCCTTTGCTTATTTTTGTTTCAAGATACTTAGGTAAGTGGATTAATAAATACTTTAGAGAGTCCCTAAGAGCTTTTTCTAAAATGAATGATCATGTGCAAGAAAGTGTAGCTGGAATGACAGTCATTAAAGCCTTTGGCGAAGAAAAAGAAGACCACTTAGACTTTGTAAAAGCAACTGATAATGTAATTGCTCAAAATCGTAAGGTCCACTTAGTCAATTCAGCCTATTCTCCTATCATTAACTTAATTACAGGATTAACTTATGTTTTAACAATTATCTTTGGCTCATACTTTGTCAGTGAGGGGAGAATCTCGATTGGTCAATTGATTGCTTATTTTTCTTATTTAGGTAATATGACATGGCCACTTTTAGCAGTGGGTCGTTTAGTCAATACCATGGAAAGAGGGAATGCATCCTATGACCGGGTAACAGAACTCCTAGCTCAAAAGGCGAGTGTTACTAATCCAAAAGATGGCATTAAGAAACTTCCATTTAAAAACCTAAAGGTTGATATCAAACAATTTACCTATCCTACTAGTGAAGAAATTAATTTACAAGATGTTACTTTTGAACTAAGCGAAGGACAAACATTAGGAATTGTCGGTAAAACTGGTTCAGGCAAAACGACCCTTTTAAACTGTTTAGTTCGTCTCTATGATTTAGATCAAGGTCAGATTTTATTTGACGATCAAGATTTAACTAAGATTGATTTAACTTACTTAAGAGACCATGTAGGCTATATTCCGCAAACAAACCTGCTGTTTTCAACTTCTGTTAGAGAGAATGTTCGTTTTGGCCGGCCAGATATGTCACAAGATCAAGTGGAACATTACACTCAAATAGCTGATATTCACCAAGATATTCTTGATTTTACTGATGGCTATGAGACGGAAGTAGGTGAGAGAGGGGTATCACTTTCTGGCGGTCAAAAACAAAGGATTTCAATTGCAAGAACGCTGGCTATGCAGCCTCGAATTTTATTAATGGATGATGCCCTATCAGCAGTGGATGCTAGAACTGAACAAGCTATTTTAAGTAAGTTAAAAGATGAAAGAGATAATGGCATTTCGATTATTGCGACTCATCGCCTATCTTCTGTTATGCATGCCGATGAGATTATTGTGCTAGACCAAGGGAAAATAACTGAAAGAGGAAACCATCAAGAGCTAGTTGCCTTGAATGGTTGGTATGCCAATATGTTTACCCAACAACAATTAGAAGAGAAATTAGGAGGTGAAGTCGGTGAAGAAGAATAAGAAAACTAGACAAACTAAATTTTCAATTCTTGAACAAATCGATATCTTACGTTATCTCTTCTCTTTCGCTTCCAATCAGTGGTGGCGGTTTCTTATTTCTGTCATTGCAATGATTGCTTCCTCATCTATTGCTGCCTATTTGCCGATTATTATTAAACGTTATTTAGACAGTATTTCAGCTGGTCAAGTGACAAGTTTTAATATCACCATCAAAGTGGCTTTAACTTATTTGGGCCTCTTGATTATAAGAATGATCTTGATTTATGCCAAAGATTTTTACTTCTTTATGGCGAGCGAATACACTGTGGCAAGTATGCGTAACCGTCTGTATTCAAAACTAGGCCGGTTAAGTATGAACTATTTCAACCAAACTCCTAACGGCGAAGTTGTTTCGCGCATTACAAATGACACTGAAACAATTAAAGAGTTCTGGAATGTTTTCTTAACTTTTTTTGATGGCTTCATTAATGCTGTAACCGTTGGAACAGCTATGTTTAGTTTACACGCTGGTATTTCTTGGATGTTTATTGCCTTTCTACCTTTAGTGTTTATTCTAATTTATATTTATCAAAAAATATCGACAGTCGTATACCGCAAGATGCGGTCTGCTCTGGCACGAGTGAATGCTAAATTGGCCGAATCGACTATGGGAATGTGGTTAATTCAGCAGTTTAATCAGACAGAGCGTATGAAAGATGAGTTTGACCAAGTTAACCAAGAATATGTTAAAGCAAGAACGAATATGTTCAAAATGAATGCGATCTTTTTAATGCCAGCGGTTAATTTGATTGAACAAATTGTTCTAGTATTAGTAATTTGGATTTTTGGTAATCAACTATTAAAAGGAAACAACTTAGATATCGGTATAATTTATGCTTTCACCTCTTACTCCAAGTCATTCTTTAATCCAATTGGTAATATGTTGGATAGTCTTTCTGTTTATCAAGATGGCCTGGTATCTGCTTCCAGAGGGCGTAAGCTGTTATCAAACTCAGATATTAACCCCAGCCAAACTAATAAGAAAATTCAAAGACAATTGGATGGCGAAGTTTCAACTAAAGATTTAAGCTTTTCATATGACCAAGAGCAACTGGTGCTTAAAGATATAAATATTCAAGCCCATCAAGGTCAGATGATTGCTTTGGTCGGCCACACTGGATCTGGTAAATCGACCATCATCAATCTCTTAATGCGGTTTTATAACTTTGATCAAGGAGAAATTAATTTTGACGGAGTCTCTATCAAAGACTATGACATAGAGACCCTAAAAGACCAAGTCTCCTTAGTACAACAAGACGCTTTTATGTTCTATGGTAGTATCAAGGATAATATTCGTTTGCATGGAGGCTATTCGGATGAAGAAGTAATTGCAGCTGCAAAATTCACCGGAGCTGATCACTTTATTGAAGCTTTCCCTGATGGTTACGACCATTTAGTAACCGAGGGAGGAGCTTCCCTATCAGCTGGTCAAAAACAATTAATCAATATTTCGCGCTCGGTGATTCGCCAACCTAAAATCTTAATTCTTGACGAGGCAACGGCCTCCATGGATACTGAAAGTGAGCAATATATTCAGACAAGTTTAGATAAAATTAGACAACAAGCTACTTTAATAGTGATTGCCCACCGTTTATCAACCATTAAAAAAGCTGATCAAATCTATGTTTTGAATAAAGGAAATATTATTGAAGTTGGCAAACATGATGAACTAATTGCTCATCAAGGAATCTATTACGATATGTACCGTTTACAGTCCTTAAAAGAAAAATAGTTAAGTTGCTAAAGCCTCAGTCAGCGTTTTAGTAGTTCTTTCTTAATTTTTACATTATCCTTAAATAATAAAACTTTAAAGAGTTGATGATGGGCTTACTTGATGTATTGAATCTATTAGATAGATTATTACAAGGTTCAAAGGCACAAATAAGAAAAATCTTGCTAATAAAGCAGGCTTAAATTTAGGAGTCTTGGGTAAAATTGCTACTATTGGTTTACCAATTATCTTGACAGCAATTAATAAAAAGACTCAAACACTTGAAGGCTTAGAATCCATTAATAATGCTTTAAGCAAGCATGAAGACATTAATGACTATCCATCCGTCGACCAATTAAGCGAAAATGTTGATCCTCAAGATAGAGATAAAATTCTAGCTCATGTCTTTGAAGATAAGCCAACTATTTTTGATTGTATCGCCAACACTTTAGAATTGTCTGTGAATGCTGTTAAGCGAACTTTGATTGTAGTAGCACCCTTGCTATTAAAATAGATGGTCGATCGTAAAATGGCTAAAAAACTAGATAAAGAGGGCCCTCAAAAAGAAGTCAGTCAGACTTATGAAAGAGTTAATTCTTCTTTAAAAGAGCGTGGAGAGGTTCCAACTAGCGCAGGTAATACCCTATAGGTGATCAAGCTGCATCCTGATTATAAAGAACAAACTAATGGCGAGGAAGGTATCCTGGGTGGGATTTTGGATCTATTTAAATAACGATTAAAAAGTTCGCTATTCTTAGCGGACTTTTTTAGCTTCATCCCTTTTTAGGGAAAATATGCGATATAATGATTATCTAGAGAAGCCGTGCTATAATAATTCTATCTATTTAAAGAGGGTGTTAAATTGGATTTTTCAAAATCGCCGGTCGGTATGCGTACTTTTAAAACAGCAGTCGCTGTCTTTCTTTGCATTCTTTTTTCCTTTTACGTCCTTAAAATCAGTCCAACCCTTTCTTGTCTGGCGGCTATTTTTTCACTCAGACAGGACTTGGAAAGTAGTTATACCTTTGGCAAGGCAAGAATTATGGGTGTTCTTTTATCAGGTGTGGTGGCTTTATTATTTATTTTCCTCTTTCCGATTACATCTAGCCAAGATGAAATATTGATTATACTCGCTCCAATAGCCATTATCTTATACATTTCTGTCGCTAATCGTATTCACTTACAAAAAGGAATTATAACCGGCTGTGCCACTATGCTAGTAATTTTTTTTAATATACCTGTAAATAATCAATTAAGCTATACGCTGATTCGTTTGTTTTCAACGGTCATGGGAGTCCTTGTGGCCCTTGCCATTAATTATCTCTTACCCAGTCCGTCAGATAAAAACCATTAACTCAATACTTAAGAAGGAGATTAAAATGAAATTAGGAATTCATGATTTATTACCTTTAAATGAAGGAGAGTCCACTCAAACCAGATATGAAAAGACCATTGAAATGGTTAAAGAATTGGAAGCTATGGGGTATGATCGCTACTGGGCTTCAGAGCATCATGGTAGGTCTAACCTGGCTAGTTCTGCTCCAGAAATTTTATTGGCCTATTTAGCAGCAGTTACCAAACAAATTCGCCTTGGGACAGGTGGAACAATGATTGTAAACTATTCCCCCTTAAAAGTTGCTGAAACTTTTAAGACTCTAACTTTATTAGCACCCGATCGGATTGATTTTGGTATTGGAAGGGCGCCAGGAACGGATTACAATGGTATGATGGCTCTTTCTCAAGGAAATTCGATTGATTTTGACCATTTATATGACAAAGCTCAAGTCATATTAGATTATATGACAGATACTATTCCCAAAGGATTTTACGGCCTGACTCAAGCCATTCCAGTTAAAACCCGGACTATTGCTCAACCTTGGATGTTAGGGTCATCTGGACAATCCGCTATCAAAGCCGGTCAAATGGGATTGGGATATTCTTTTGCAAAATTCTTTGGAGTAGAAACGGAAACTTCTGTATTTAAAGCTTATCGCGATCATTTTCAACCCAGTGAATTTTTCCAAGAACCCAAAGTGATGGTTTCTTATAAAATTATTTTAGCTGATTCAAAAGAAGAAGCAGATTATTGGGCAAGACCTTCCGAAATTACTCATATTCGTAAAAATAATTTAGCGTTAATGTCTTCTGAACGTGCTCAAGCCATCGATTTAAGTTTAGAAGAACAAGCTATGCTAGACGAAAAATATCAAAGAAGATTTATCCTAAAAGGTACACCAGAACAAGTTGGAGAGATTCTACATGAAGAAATTGATCGCTTAGGCATCGATGAATTAATGGCTTATATGCCCATACCTGATCAAAGAGCACGTCTACATTCTTATAAACTACTGGCTGAACTTTTTAAATAAAGTCAGACTCTAGTTGGATTAAAGTATAACAACAATCATTTAGAATGTAATTGTAGAGTCGTAGTCAACCGAAAGAAGTGATTAAATGAAAAAGAAACCGATTAAATTAACTTTAGTCGAAAAGTTTCCACTCTTTATAACATCCTTATTCAAGAGAGAAACACCCATCTTAGCTAGAGTTCTAATTTTTGCAACTTTTTTATATGTCTTACTACCAACCGATTTGCTGCCCGATTTTTTAGGTCCTTTAGGCTTTATGGATGACGCTTTATTACTTCCTTTAATGGTTAACAGTGTGGTCAAACGTTTGCCTGAACATATGCTTCAGCAAGCAATTAAAGCCAATTAATACTATGAATTCGCCAAGTTCACTTCAAATTAAGTGAACTTGGCTTTTTGCTTATAATTTATTTTATATAATATTTGGGGTATACTAAATCAGGTAATGATAACAAATTATGTAAGTAAGGAGAAACTATGTTTAAATTATTTCTATCCGATTTAGATGATACACTTTTGGATCATAATAAGAAGTGGAGTCCCAATTTTGAACAATTTAGAGCCACTTTGGCTGAAAAAGATGTCGCTTTCACATTAGCAACTGGTCGCTCAGCTAAGGCTGTGCAACCCATTATTGATGAATTAGATTTAAAGCTTCCTTATGCGACCTCTAATGGCGCTAATATTATGCTAGAAGGACAAGTAATTCAGTCCTTTAGCTTTCCTATTGGACCTTTACGTCCTTTAATCGAAGTGGCTTTAAGCATGGGACTAACGGTTGTTTATGTTGTGAATGGGGAAGAGTTTGCTTTAGAGGATACTGAGTTTATTCGACATGAATTGAAAAACAACTTTACTGAACAAATCATTCGCCCAATTAAGCCAGAAGATTGGGCTAGCATGGAAGTGGATAAATTCTTAATCGTCGATGACCATCCACAAACAGCTTTGTCTCGACTCCATGCTTTAGTTAATAATCTTAAACCAGAGTATCGCTATCTTACTTATTCAGATTGGGCGATGGATATTGTAGCAGCGAATGTTAGTAAAGGGAGAGCCTTGCATTGGATCGCTGATTATCTAGGAATTACTAGCGATCAGGTTATAGCTGCTGGTGATAACCACAATGATATTGACTTATTAAAAGAAGCAGGGCGTAGTATTGCTGCTTTCAATGCTTTAGACGAAGTTAAACGAACAGCCATGATTACAGCTAAGAAAAAATATGGTGATGGGATTATTGAAGAAGTACTCAAAATATTAGAATAGGAGAGAATAAAGTGAACTATCAACACCTAATTCGTGATTTAGTAAACGCTAAAGGGGCGCCTGGCTTTGAAGATGAAGTCTTAGAGGTCCTTAATAAGTATAAGGGAGCTTATAGTCTACAAATCGACAACCTTAAGAATGCTTATTATAACCTTGATCAACTAGACCCTTTAAAACCCACCTTGATGTTAGACTCCCACACTGATGAAGTAGCCTTTATGGTTAAAGCAATTGATAAGAGCGGTTTAATCCACTTACAGCCTCTAGGTGGTTGGCTAGCAGAACACGTTTCGGCCCAACATTATTTAGTCCGTGATAGTCAAGGCCATTACCACCCAGGTATTTCAACTTCTAAACCAATTCATTTTATGACTGCAGAAGAAAGAGCCAAAAAGATAACCTTATTTGATTTAAAAATTGATGTTGGGGCAAGTAGTCGTCAAGAAGTGATTGAAGATTTTAAAATTACAATCGGGCAACCGATTGTGCCTGCTACAAAATTTGCTTTTAATGAGCGCAATCAAGTAATGTTTGGCAAGGGATTTGATAATCGAATCGGTGTGGCCGTTTCGGTGGCTATAATGAATGAGATGAAAGATCATCTTAAAGATCTACCTTTTAATCTTGTCGCTGCCTTTGCTGCCCAAGAAGAAGTGGGAATGCGTGGAGCAGTCATTACTAGTAAACGTGTGAATCCCCAAATGGCCTTAGTTTTTGAAGGGACCCCTTCGGATGACTTTACTGCCGATGAATACTTGGAACAAGCTCGCTTAGGAATGGGACCTCAATTACGTTACCGGGATAACTCTTATATTGCCAACGAATGGTTACTCAATCGCATTCAGCAACTAGCTACTGAAAAAAATATTCCCTTACAACATGCGGTAAGAGAAGGTGGTTCAACCAATGCTGGGTCTATTCACCTTTCTAACAAAGGAGTTCCTGTAGCTACTTTAGGTACTCCGACGCGTTATGCGCATACTAATTATTGCTTCTGCTCTTATAAAGACTTCGAAAATACTGTGGACCTGAGCCTAGCATTCGTTAAGAACTTAACAGCAGAAGACTTTAACCACTTTGAATTAAAGTAAAAGAATACAATGGATTCAGTAATTAGCAGACTTTTTCATGCAAAACTGAACGTTAAAAAGAAAAAAAGTCTTTATTAACTCATTTAATAAAGAAAATCTTTAGTCCCACCAAAAATTTTGATAAAATAATTCGTATGTGATGAAAGGGGTTGGGAGGATGCAAAAATTAGGTTTCGATAACGATAAATATCTCAAAGAACAATCGAAATATATCTTTGAGCGACTTGAGAATATTGATAAACTCTATTTAGAATTTGGCGGTAAATTAATCGGTGATAAGCATGCTAAGCGGGTACTACCAGGTTATGACGAGGACGTCAAATTAACGCTCTTAACCAAGCTTAAAGATCGTGCTGAGATTATTATCTGTATCTATGCCGAAGATATTGAACATCATAAAATGCGGGGCGATTATGGTATTACTTATGACCAAGAAGTGTTGCGGCTAATTGATGAATACCAAGCGTTAGACATTCAAGTAAACAGTGTTCTATTAACTAGATATAAAGGACAAAAAAATGCCACTGTCTTCAAGAAAAACATTGAAAACAGAGGAGTTAAAGTTTACCTACATGAGAGTATTAATGGCTATCCAACTGATCTGGAAGTTGTCTTTTCGGAAAATGGTTTTGCTAAAAATCCATACATTGAAACTAGTCAACCTTTGATTATTGTAACTGGTCCAGGGGCTGGATCGGGCAAGCTAGCAACTTGCTTGAACCAACTTTATCATGAACATCAAAAGGGAATTAAGGCTTCATATGCTAAGTTTGAAACTTTCCCAGTTTGGAACTTACCACTAAAACATCCAATTAATGTGGCTTATGAGGCCGCAACAGTTGATTTAAATGATATTAATGTTCTTGATTCTTATCATTTAGATGCATATAACGAAATGGCGGTCAATTATAATCGCGACATGCAGATGTTCCCAGTTATTCGTCGGATTTTAGCTAATACGAGTTCACCCAATTTAATCTACCAATCCCCAACGGATATGGGAGTTAATCGGATTAAATCGGGAATTACCGATGAAGAAGTTGTTAAAGAAGCGGCCCAGCAAGAAATTATTCGCCGCTATTTCCAAGTAGAACAAGATTATAAAGTCGGCATTGTGGATGAAGAGGTTCGTTCGAAAATGCACTTGTTAATGGAAGAAAGTGGGTTAACAGCTGAAGATCGTCTTCCAGTGGTTAAGGCTCAAGCTTATGCTCAATCGGTTAAGGAACGTTTTTCGCAGGAAGAGATTCCGGCAGTCATTGCTATTCAATTAAGCGATGGACAAATGATTACTGGCAGACGAACCGAATTAATGGATGCACCGGGGGCAGCGATTATGAATGCTCTAAAGACCTTGGCAGGTATCTCAGACCAAATCGACCTCTTAGCTCCCATGATTTTACAAACCATTCAAAATCTTAAAGCTAACAAGTTGCAAAGTAAGCATCCCATTTTAACTTTAAATGAATTACTAATTGCTCTAGCAATTTCAGCAGTGACAAACCCAACGGCTCAAGCAGCCTATCAAGCCTTATCTAAATTAAGTGGTGCTCAAGCGCATTCTAGCATCATCCTATCACAAGATACTAAAAACCAATTACAAAACTTGGGGATTGATATTACTTGTGATGCCGTTTTTGTTTCGGGTTCATTAAAAGGTAATTAAGCCCAGATGACACTCAATCCAAACTTCTACTTATTGAAGTCTCAGTAGGTAGAAGTTTTTAATTAATAGTTTAAACTAGTTTTAATACTTTATATTTACGATAAATATTTAGAAGGAAAAAGATGAAGAAATTCACAGATTCTATTCGCTTAAGACACGGTGCACAATTAGCTAACCGGATTGTTCAACCCCTATGATGTCTTTTTGGGGGGGTTAAAAAGGGGGGCCAGCCAAGAAACCTTGGAGGATTACCAAAGAAGGGTGCAATTAGCCGCTTTGCTGATGCCTATTTAGCTGGTTTAAAAGAACTAGCTAAAAAGTAAAGTCTAAAGGCAACAAAGTGATTATACAAATCCACCATTCCGGTTACCAAGCTCATCAAAGAGCCAGCGAAGGTTTAACAGTATATGGTCCGTCAGCTGTGGATTTAGATTTCCTAGATCATGAAACTGTGCCCTTAACTATCCAACAAATTGTTTTATTAGGAGGCGTATTGGATGCTAACGCTGCTCAAAGAGCCTTGAATTATACGGATTTAGTGGCTATTGGACGTGCTACGTTCATCGAACCGGACTTCGCCTTAAAAATAAGTCAAGGATTCGTATATTACAAAAGATATTTTGACCGATCTGGCTTGATCGACTGGTCGATACGAGGTTTTTGCTTCACTTCATTCAACACTAACTCCTAGAGCTGGAATGCAAGAAATATTAGAAGAACTCCATTAATTATAAAAGACTGCCGTTTATGAGCGGCAGTCTTTATTTTATGAGATTTGATGAATCCATTTTTTAGATTTTACTCTAAATAGGCCAATCACTAATTTGGTAATTTCTTCCGTGGCCGCTAACATTACAACCCATTGAATAGAAAAGTTAAGCACAGCCGCTCCTAGAAAAGCTAAGGGAACGCCTACTAACCATACAGATCCCATTTCTAAGAAAAGGGAATACTTCGTATCGCCTCCACCTCTTAGAACACCTACAATCAGAATGGAGTTAATAGCTTTTAAAATGAAGATAAAGCCCATATAATTTAGTAAAGTCTTACAAAGTTCATAGACTTCTGGTGTTAAATTGGGAAACAACTGTAAACTAATTGAAGGGGTAACGGATAAGAAAAGGCCTACAAATAAGGCAATGACTCCGCCCATTTTAAGAAAACGGATGGCATGAGGATAAACAACATCCATAACGCCGCGCCCAATCGTATTTCCTAACATAATCGTACAAGCATTGGATAGACCACGTATTAAAACAAAGGCTAAGTTCTGGATGGCAAAAACAACTTGAATGGCAGCTGTTTCTTTAGTACCAACCATGGCGTAAGCCACACTATATAATACTTGACCGAGTCCCCAAAAGGTTTCATTAACAATGACAGGAAAGGTGATGCGCAAAAAGTTTTGAATAAAATCTCCCTTAAAATTAAACATCTCTTTAATCGAACCATTAAGCGGACAATCATAGCGACTGACTGTGTAAAAGATAACCAATAATTCCATTAATCGAGCAATGATTGTTCCCACTGCTGCTCCCACTACCCCTAATTCTGGGAAGCCAAACTTACCAAAAATAAAGGCATAATTGAAAAAAGCATTGAAAACAAAACCAACTATAGCGGCTGTTAATGGCGAACGAGGGTTTCCAGTTGAGCGAAGAGCCACACTGTTCACGAAGCTGACGCCAGTTAAGGCATACGACCAAGCAACAACCCTTAAATATTTAGACCCTTCTGCAATGACAGCAGGATCATCAATCATTAAGCCTAATATTCTTTCTGGTATTAGCCATGCCAACAAAGTGAAAAGACAAGCTACTACAAAGGTAATTAAGCACGAAAAAGCATTAACCTTTTGTAATTTAGCAAGATCACCTCGACCATGGTATTGAGCAATCATTACTGAAGCTCCCGTGGCTGTACCAAAACAAATCATAGTGAAAAAAAAGAAGACTTGATTGGCCAAGCCGACTCCTGCGATTGATTCCGGTCCCAGTGATGAGATCATCATGGTATCTAAAGTATTTAGAAACGAAACGATTAAACTTTGCAAAGAAATCGGAATCGCAATGGCTAACATTTTACGATAAAAATCTTGATTATTCATAGGACACCTCACTTTAAACTGTCCTTTCATTATACCTAATTCTAAGAAAAAAGCTGTAAGAATTTGATGAGAATTTTTTTGTCTTAATTATATATCACCCTATGTGTATGTCTTTACTTTTTAATTAAAGTAGATATGATGGAGTAGAGGAGGCGTTTGCTATGACACTATTAGAGCAATTAATTTCTAAAATCGAAAATAAAGAAGAACGCATAATTGAAATCCGCCGTTATTTACATCAACATCCAGAGTTATCCTTTCAAGAAAAAGAAACTTCTAAATATATTAAAAACTTCTATAAAGACCTTGATATAGATCATATCGAAACGGACTTAGGAGGACAATATGGCCATGTTATTACAATTAAAGGGGGGCAAGAGGGACCTACAATCGCTTTAAGGGCAGATTTTGATGCATTACCTATTACGGAAGAGGTAGATTTGCCATTTAAATCAAAAAATAATGGGGTAATGCACGCTTGTGGTCATGACGGCCATACCGCTTATATGCTGATTTTAGCCGAGTCTCTAATTGAATTAAAAGACCAAATTAAAGGTACAATTAAAATCCTTCATCAACCAGCTGAAGAAGTTCCACCAGGAGGAGCTAAAGCAATGATTAAAGCTGGAGCCTTAGAAAATGTAGACTACATTTTTGGTGCTCATGTGATGAGTCAGTTTAAACTCGGAACCGTTTATACGCATGAAGGAAATACCCAAACTGCCCGAGCTTATTTTAAATTAACCATTAAGGGTAAAAGTGGACATGGTTCGGCTCCACATGATGCAAACGATGCAATTGTAGCTGCTTCGTCTTTCGTCATGAATGCTCAAACGGTAGTTAGTCGTCGAGTAAATCCATTTGATATGGGCGTTTTATCAATTGGTTCATTCGATGGTAAAGGTCAATTTAATATTATTCGAGATAAGGTAGTTCTAGAAGGTGATGTTCGCTCAATGTCGGAAGAAACCGCTAAGACTATTCAAGATATGGTAACACAATTAGCCAAAGGTTTAGAAGAAAGTTTCCAAGTAGAAACAGAATTAGAGTATAAGCCAGACTATCCTGTATTATATAATGATCCTGCAGTTACTAAGAGGGTTACATCAGCACTTGAAAGTCTAAATATCTCTGATATTAAGGCTGTTGAAGATAGTGGACCTATTTCTCCTTCGGAAGATTTCTCTTATTATCTTAAAGAAGTTCCTGGTTGTTTCTTCTATATTGGTGCCAATGAAGATCCAGAAAATAGTTACCCTCATCATCATCCAAAGTTTGAAATCGATGAAAAATCATTAAAAATTTCGGCAATATCAATGGCTGCAGTCGTTGATGAGTTTGTAGGTTAAAAAGGAGTCCCATCTATTACAGTGGATAAAAAATACCTGCTGGAACTTTCCTCCTTCCCTTACTAATTTCTTCTGTATTTTCACACTTTCTGGCCTGATTTGTCCTATATTGTTAGAATGACTGAGGCTATACTAAGTAAAAACTCAATTGCTTTTATTTTGGCTGCCATCACTTTTTGTTTGGGAACGATGATTAATACAAAAAGTTTGATGAAAGTTATTCAACGAGAAGGGGGCCTTTCTCTTGTTAAAGCTAATTATCAATCATTATTGGGGGGGTTGATATTAAAGGTATTTGGAGATGAAGGTTTCTTAGGTATTAGTCTTTTAGCGCTTATTCTTGCAGTATGTTCAGCCAATCTAGCCATCTTCTTATCCTTAGTTACTGATTATGCCCAAGAAGAAAATAAGATTGGCTTTAACTTTATAGTCTTTTTTAGAATACCAACTTTACCATTAATCGTCTATTCGCTTGGAAAAGCTGATAGCTCTGGCTTTAATTAGATGCCTTTGCTATCAACTCTTATTCCCCTAGTAGTAGGAATTATTATTGGAAATATCGATAAAAAGGCAGTAAAACTTTTTTCGCCAGCTATCGGATTATTCCTGCCTTTATTAGGATGAGGAATCGGTCAGGCTATGAACATTGTCGATAGTTTGCATTCTGGATTAATCGGTGTGATGAGTTGTATTCTTCTATTTAGTAAGCTCACCACTATTTTTAGTAGACAAGTATTTACTTAAAAATGATGGTGTAATGGGCATGTCCTTCAATGCTAAGCTAGAAAGTTCTGCTTCATTTCCCACTTTAATCGCTCAAAGCTATCCTAGTGTAGAACCTTACGTAACACAAGCATCTGCACAAATTCTAACAGGGCTTATTCCCACATTTTTAACATCATTCTTAGTAGCAAAATTCACCAAAAAGCTTCTTAATGCTTTCTGTGGTTGAAACCGATACAAGTTCAATCATATAATTAAGCTAACCATAATTTGGGGTTAGCTTTTTATATATAAACTATTCAAATAGGAGCGATTAAGACTATGAACCAACTTTATTTAAAAATGGTCAATTTCATAACCAATCAGCTAAAAGACCAAAAAATATCTATTCATCACCCAGCTATTAAAAATGATCAAAAGGCATTCGATTCAAATAAACCGTTGAATGTACAAGAATCTATTATAAATAAGAAAGAATTAAAAAGTAAAAAAGGTGAAGAAACAAAAGAGATAGTGATTATTAATCAAAATATATTAGATGTAGATATAGAGAGTTTAATTAATATAATCCCTGCAATTAAAAAAGATCTTTCTAATGCAAAAACTTTAAAAGGTATTACTAGCTCACAAAGTATTTTAGATTCTTCAGAAGAAGATTTATTGAAGTTAAGACTTCACGGTTTAGACCAACTTTATCTTTTAATTGAAACAGGATCAGATCAAACATTAAACTTTTACAATAAACATCTAACTATTCATCAAGAAAAAATCGCTTTAAAAAAATTGAAAAAAGTAGGCATTAACTATTCTATAGTGACTGTTATAGGAGCTGGTGGAAATGGTTTATCTGATAGACATGCCATTGAAACTGCCAAACTTATTAACCATGTCGATGCAGAAGAACTTATTTTATTGACAATCGATGCAGAAGACTTATCTAGTTTAAAAGAGGAAGAGAGAGAAGGCTTTGTAATTTTGACGCCTCGTGAAAGTTTAGAGGAAGAATTAATGCTACTGAATCATATTAATACAAATATCAAAATAAATGGAAATCACTCCTCAAATACAATTTCATTAAGTGGGAAGTTCCCTCAAGATAAAGAAGAAATTATCAGTCAACTGGAAGACAAGCTTTACAATTGGGAAGAAGAAAATAAAAAGAGCTTTAGGGACTTTTTGAAAATATTTTAAGCATCTAAAAGTTATAGAGATTAATTAATGTAACTTTTTTGCTAAAAAAGACAAGCGAATTTATATTTAGTAATGTAGGAGAGAGTATATTTATAAAATCATATCGCATCAAGTAGACTTCACCTTGTGCAGTCATTTTCTAAGTAGTAAATATTTTGACTCTTTAGATAAGTATGACCGTATAACAATCTCGCAAGTAGCCCAAATAGATAATACTTTTTATGAAAGTTTAGCTAAGATTGGCTTTAAACAACTTGCCTATTTATTAAATATGGCAGGTGGTGGCATCATTCATTCCAATGACTGGATCAAAGTTTTAGATGAAAACCATTGAGCCGGAGCTGGTCTGGATAGCTCTGAGGGTGAAGGCCCTTATGCAGGCAATGGCTTTAAAAATCCAAAAATTTCAGATGAAACCTTCCTTCAAATATTAAATCACCCTAAAATCATCTCCTCACCACACAGTGCTTTTTATACCGACCAAGCCGCAAAAAACTTAGTAGAAGGTGAGCTTAATACCATTTTAGATGTTTTGAAAACAAGAACAACAGCCTACCTCGTGAATTAATCTAAAAAAACTCTGTTAAACACTCAGGTGCTTAACAGAGTTTTTATTTAAAGGGTAAAATTATTGATCAGAAAACTTATCGAAGTAACCTTTGATATAGATGAAAGGTGTTCCTTTATCACCTGAGCCAGAAGTTAAATCAGATAAAGAACCTAATAGGTCTGTTAGTTGACGCGGGGTAGTTCCGATTCTTTCTGCTTGGTCTTGGCTCGCCTCCGCATGGCCTGCAATATAATCTGAAATAGCCGTTTGTAAATCTTGACCTTCAAGATCTTTAAATTTGCCATCTGCTAAATACTTTAGCTTTACTTCATTAGGTGTTCCTTCTAACCCACTGGTGTATGCAGGGGATACTATCGGATCGGCTAATTCCCAAATTTGACTTTGAGGATCTTTAAAAGCGCCGTCACCGTAAATCATAACTTCGATTGTTTTACCAGTTAAATCTTTAATTAAAGACTGGACCTCACTGACAAAGGCTTCACCATTAATAGGGAAGAGTTTTACGATTTCATCAGAAGATAGGTTTGCACCTAACAATCCAAATTCTGGATTCGAACCACTACCGTCGACTGGCTGATTCATAATCTCATCCAGTCGGAGTACTTTTGAAGCACCAGCTTGTAATAGGCGTTTTTGAGTACGATTGCGTGTATGAAGATCTGCTGTAATTATGGTGTCTGTGTAATCTAGGACAGCTTTTGGTTGGTTAGCTAAAATAATCGTGCAAGCAGCTCCTTCAGCTTCGATGGTTTCTCGGTAAAGACTTAAATAATCAACACCTGTGAAGGGGTGCTTCATATCGGCAAATATTTTTTTTATTTCTGCTTCTGTGAAGACATCTGTCCATGGATTAATACCAGCATCATCCAAATCTTCAATTAACATAAGCGGATTTCCCACTTCATCGGACGGATAACTCAATTGAACGATCACTTCATCGGCTGCACGAGCAATCGCTTTAAGGGTTGATTGAAAACGGTTACGACTTGTAATAGGGAAGACAACTCCTATTTTTTTGGCTTGCAATTTATCCTGAATGTCCTTTGCAATTTGATCAAGGGTCACGTAATTGCCTTGGGCACGCGCTAAAATGGATTCCGTAATCGCAAGAACATCTCGATCCTCTATCTTGTACTGAGCTTCCTTAGAAGATTCTAATAAAGTCTCCACAACAATCTTGACTAAGTCGTCTCCTTCATGGACAACTGGTGCTCTTAACCCTCTTACTACGGTACCTACTGTTCTTTTCATAATCAAATTCCTTTCTCTCATTGAGATAAATTAATCGACCAACAATGTATAAATGAAAAAAACGACGGAAGACCGCCATCACCCATTTACTAAAATAGTCTATCATAGAGTCTTCTTTGGAGAAAGATTTATATGATTTTTTACAAGAAATTTAAGCCGAATGTTCGGATTCATAGTTATTTTTGCTCTTAATGTTTAATTTTTTTATAAATGCTATAGATTTATTTGCAATGGAACTGTTTTTTTAGATATAATATTTGAAGAAAGCTATGCAATTGATTATGATCTTAAAATGCTATTAAGTTATAGAATACACAACGATTAAGAGGTGATAAAATTGAAAAAATATTCACAAACCCTTTGGAATACTATGTTAGTGCTCCTATTGCTTCTATCAACCATTCCCTTTAAAACTTTCACTACGGCCTATGCCCAAGAAGCAATAGACCCGAATATTCTTCAATTAAAAAATAATCCTTCTACTTGGCAAATATTTTTGAATAGCAACAATAATATGGAACCAAGTGATCAGCTTATAATGTTTGAAACAGATGCTGAATTTGAACAAGTCCATTCATTTAAACTTATTACCAATCAAGAAGAAACTATTTCCATGCGATTAGTTAATCAGCAATCAGATTTTAATAGGGCTATTAAGAATTTTATGCAATACCGCGAAGAGATGGAGGCCTATCAGCAGGATAAGGTTCATTACGAAGAAAAATACCAAACTTATCTGGAAGCCAAAAAGCAAAATGATCTTGAGTGGCAAGCCTACCAAGAAGCCCTAGAGACTTATCAGCTAGAATATGCAAATTATGAGCAAGAACTAGAAGCATACTGGACACAATATAACCAACTAATTGAGAGTGGTCTTGAAATTCCTTCCGACCTAGTTGAACCACAAGCCCCAAGTCAAGCTGATTTAGTAGAACCTGAAGTTTTTACAATGGAAGAACCATTAGCACCAGAAAATCCTTATAATGAAGAAAAAGAGAAACTTTGGCAAGTCGGATTCAAAGCGAATGCTAATGAAGAAGTTTATCAATTTTGGATACCAAAAGCTTACTTTAAACATACACTGCAAGCAGAGGTAGATCGTTCAGATTCGATGAGTAAAAGTTTTACCGTTAAAGCCGTTACGCTTTTTTCGAATAGGAAGATTACTGCCCAGCAAACTGTTCCTAAAAACGATGACAATAATAAAGAATTAGCGACAAACGAAGAATCAACAACAGTCACGATAGTTGATGATAATGCAACTACTATAAATCAAGAAAATAAAGAATCAAGTCAAGAAGATCACACAAAAGATAAAAGTACTCAGCTAAATCCTGAGCCGATCTTAAAAGATGAAATTCTTGTTCAAGTCGATCAACCTTTGTTAGCGGAAAATGTAGTCGAAAATTACAGTGATTTATCGAAAGAAGTGCTGTACGAATGGGAGGAAACCATAGATACTTCGCAAACAGGGGTCTTCCAAACCATTTTATCCATCACTTTTCCTGACGGTGAAACCATTAAATTACCTGTAGAATATGAAGTAATAGCAAGATTTTCTAATATCCAAGCGCGATCAGCAACGGATTCTACCACACCTGTCTCAAATAAATTCAATATCTTAGCTTTAGACCAATTTGATAATGAAGTTCCAGGTGTGACCGTTCAACTTTATCAATATCGATACATACCCTGGTCCGTACCGGTTATGTTTGACCTTACACTGGTAGAAGATGGAAATAATCTTGAATCCGTTACAGGGAGTAATGGTTATACATCTTATTACAACGTTCCACGAGAAGTAAGTTTCCCTTACTTTTATGTCAAGCTTTTAAGAACTCCGGATGGGTATGCTCCGCCTATATTTGGGGTATTAGAAGAGAATCCGAGTGGCATTGCAAATAATTTTAATCCAAAAGAAGGCAGTTATTATGGAGCATACAACCTTGCAGCCAATGGAACTTTGTCTTCTGATTATAATAATCTCTACCGTCCATTTGCCAAAAATGGTCGCGAAGTGTTAAATAACTCCGCACTTATCCGACTAGAGTTATTGCTGACGGATTTGACTTTTAAAAAAATTGACCAAGAAACGCAACAACCCTTAGCCAATGCAGTCTATCGCTTAAGTAAAGAGGGGGATCCTTCTTTTAGTCAGACCGTAATTTCTAATCAAGAGGGAAAGTTAAACTTTAGTAATTTAAGCTATGGTAGTTATGAACTTAGAGAAATTAATGCGCCTGATGGGTACCTTGAAAGTGAGAAGACAATTTTATTTGATATTGATCAAAATGAGGACAAATCAGCCGTTTTCGCTAGAAATTTCCGCGAATCCTATAACGGAACCATTACTTCGCTAGGAGATACCCCTCCCATTTTAGAAAACAAACCCAATCGTTTAAGAATCCGCAAAGTTAATAAACAAGGCGATTTACTTGAAGATGCTCAATTTACATTAAAAACACTTAATGGAACAGTAATTCCAAAAGAAACTAGCAATTCGTCAGCAATTTTTGAATACAGTCGCTTATCAGAGGGAAGTTATCTCTTAACTGAAGACAAGGCCCCAATTGGCTACTATTTGCCTCACAATAACAAGTGGACCCTGGTGGTGGATGCAGATGGCAAGATCCGTCTACAAGGCAATACAAGCAATATTAGTGAGATAAATTCTACAGATGATAGCCAAAGCTTTAATCTTATCAATCAAGAACATACACTTGATTTTAAGTTCACAAAAATTGGCTTAAATGAAAGCCGTTTAGCTGGGGCTCAATTTGATTTGAAACAAACACAGCCCTTTGAAGCTGAGATTGCTTCAGTCACAACGGATTCCAGTGGAGAGGTTCAATTTGAGGACTTAGGAGTCGGCTCCTATGAATTAATAGAAACAAAAACACCGCCTGGCTATGTAAAACAACATTTAAAAACCCTTTTTGATTTGGAATTATTAGCAGATAATAGCGGGTTAATAATTAAAAATATTCAAACAATTAACTTAGACACACAAAAAGAAGTGGAACCCCTTTTAAAACGCAATCCAGTTTCTAATCTTTATGAATATAGCAATACTAGAGAATCCTATTCCTTCTTTAAGGTAGATGAAAAAGGCAAGCCTTTATCAGGGGCTCAATTCCGTGTGGTTAATGACGCTAAAACTGAAGAGGTTTTAATAAAGACAAGTGATACAAAAGGGCGAGTAACTCTCAATCGAACAGCCACTCAACCTAATTCAACCTTTACTATTCAAGAGATTCGAGCACCTTTAGGGTATCAAAAGAGTCAAGCAACATGGAAAATTACAACAGATGAATTTGGACAAGTCACTATGGAACCCCCTACTGGATCAGACGAATTTACTGGTTCAAGTGTCGTAGATGGGGCAGAGGATCAGATCAAAATGACTAACAAACTCTTAACCTATACCATTCAATTCACCAAGGTGGGACTTAACGACTTGCCGTTAGAAGGGGCAAAGTTTACTTTAACGCCTGTTATCAAGAATGATCAAGGTGAATATATTGAGGACTCGAATCAGACTGCTCTGATCGCTCAATCAGCTGCAGATGGCACAGTCATTTTTAAAGATCTCCCCCTAGGTTTCTATCGTTTACAAGAAATACAAGCTCCACCAGGTTACGTTGCCCAAAGCGATGCCTATGATATTATTGAGATAAAATTGGATACGCTAGACAATAAATATATTGCGGATATACTGCCAGAATACAATCAATTGCTCACTGGAGATGACAATCAAGGCTATACCGTTTCAAACCTAGTGGACTCGAACTTTAAAATTGTGAAATACGGCTATAGTGAAAAAGGGGAAGAGTTGGATCCTTTTACGCAACCGGTTATTCCTTTAGCTGGTGTGCAATTTGAACTAAAGGGAATAGAAGGAAAAGACTATCTACAAACAGCCACGACCAATGCGACGGGAACAGCAGGTTTTACCGATGTAGAAACAGGTAAATATGAATTAAGGGAATTGAGTAGTCCCAACACTCATTTAAGGTCAAATAATGTCTATCAAATAGAGATTGTTTCGGATGCAGGAGGAATACGCCCTCACATCACCCGTATAGAAGGTACTGATGAGGAGGACTTCTTAACAAAAGACGACTCTGGCAACTATCGCTTAGATTTTGCCATTAATCGTCAAAACCCCATCAATATCCAACTAAAGAAAGTAGCAGATGATAATGAAGGTCTGTCTATCGAGTCAATGCCCCCTTTAGAAGGTGCAAGCTTTCAAATTTATGAGTACGATAGACAAAAACAAGAACGAGTCGGACAAGCTTTGGCTACTAAAGTAACCGGAGCAGATGGCTTGCTTGCATTCAAGAATTTGCCAGTTGGCAAAACTTATGAAGTTGTAGAAACCCAATCACCTGTTAATTATGAGACAATAAATGGAGGAGGTATCAGTGCAAAAGTAGAAGTTTCTGACAAGGGAGAATTAACTTGGCTTTCCCAATCTGATGCCCATTGGAATTTCGAAAGCAGTGATGGCATTCCGAGAGTGATCAACCGTTTCCATCCGATCGAAATTGAATTTTGGAAACGGGATGATATTAATAATCAAAATGGAGACTATGGCAATGCTATAGCTGGTGCCGGCTTTACATTGACCCGTATGGAAGGGGACCCAGCAAGTGGATTAAGTTCGAGTCATGAAAGCTGGACAGTTACCAGTGATACCAATGGAAGAGTTAGTTTTAACCAAGAATTATCTAATTATCGTCCCATCAGAACAGAGGAGAATTATGTTTATTTCCATCTGGATGAAAGCTTTGTACCAGATGGCTATCGAAAAATTGTTAAGCCAGTTATCATTCAAGTAGATAGAAGTAACAACGTCTCTATAATGCCGGATGATTTAATTAAGAACGAAAATGCAATCGTCTTAGATGCTAATAAGGGCTATGTTGTGATTAATGAACTTATCAGGACGGATTTTAGTTTCAATAAAATTGACGGTGAGGACCCTACTACAAGAATAACTGGCAGCATCTTTCGCTTAAAATCTAAAGCTGAGGATAATAAAGATCACCGTCTTATTGATCAAGTCGTTAGCCAGAATAATTATAATTCCATCGTCTTTAAAGATTTACCTCTTGGAAAGTACCTATTATATGAAGAAAAGGCACCTGCAGGCTATAAGCTCCTGGGACAACCATTAACTATTGAAATTATTGAAAGTACCGATTCCCAAGGGAATAAAACAGGCCAAGCGGAATTCATATTGGATGAAAAGCAAGTCGATTTTATTAGCAAACGAGATACAAGCTCTGACGGTAATGACAATGAAATTGTTGTAATGAATTACCAATCGCATGACCTTATACTTACTGGAGGAACGGGGGTGCTGATTTATCTAGTTTCCGGCTTCATATTAATGGCTTTAACAAGTTTTTATTATCTTCAATCAAAAAAAACACATGAAAAGGAGTAAACACATGAAAAAAAGCAACTTATTAACAGCAGTCCTTGTTTTTATTTTGGGACTCTCGAACATTTTAACTCAGGCCCCTTCAGTATTTGCAACAGAACCTTTCGATGCAAAGGTAACCATTCATAAACTGCAAGCAGATTCATATAATTCTGATTTGCCAAAAGCAAACCAGGACGGGACAATAATTACAGACCTTTCTACTCTCGGTACCAATGTAAAACCCTTATCTGGAGTAAGCTTTACAGCTTATGAAATTGATAAAGATAGCTATGATAAAGCAATTGCTGGTACAAAGCCTACCCAGCCAGCATCTGGAGGCCAGCTTCTCGGTGAAACCGATTCAAATGGAACGGTTGAATGGACAGTAAATGTTGATCCTGCTAACCCTAAATACTTTGCTGTTTTTGAAACAAAAAAACCAAATTCCGTAACGGAGTCATTAGCGGTTCCATTTGTAATTGCTTTTCCAATGACTAAATTTGACGGTAGTGAATATCTTAAAGATATTCATATTTATCCTAAAAACGTCACAGGTGCTTTTCCGGTTATCGGTAAGGATATTGCTAAATTAGGTTTTAATGAAGCCTCATTCAATGTTGGCGAAGCTTTTCAATATATTTTAAAAGGAACCATCCCAACAAATATTGAAAAATATTCAAAATATACCTTTACAGACCAGTTAGATCCGGCCTTAACGATTAAGCATGATGACCTTAAACCGACGATTAAGGTGGGAAATGAAACGTTAATTATAGAAGATCATTTCAATTATTCAGTCAGTGGTCAAACTATAAGTATTGCTTTAACACCAAAGGGTATCGAACAAATCGCTTCTCAAGTTCCTTTAGCAAATCGAAATAAAATCGCTGATAATGAAATCGATGGTATTTCGTCCAATACAAATGAAGCACCATTTATTGAAGTTAGTTTTACTGCCTACCTTAACGGCACTCACTCATCTACTGATACACCAATTACAAACAATGCAACAATTACTTACAATAATAGTGTGGTAGAAGAGACTACTAGCGCTTCAAATGATGTTTCGATCAAATACGGAAGTCAAGAATTTCAAAAAGTTGACTCCAATAAGAAAGCTCTTTCAGAAGCTGTTTTTACTGTCTTAGAAGATAATGCTCCGATGAAGTGGAACGAACATCTTATCACCCTTAACAATGCCGAGAGTAATCCAAAATTCCCAGATGCAATGGTTGGTAAGGTTATCCAATTAAAATCTGATGCCGAGGGTAATTTTTCAATTGACGGACTGGCATACTCAGCGCAAGGAAATGAGGGAACTAAACCATCGCAGTATTCAGTTAAAGAAACTAAAGCACCGGAGGGTTATCAGTTGTTAGCCGATGCTGTTAATTTTTCAGTAGAAAAAGATAATCAAAAACTTGAGATTACTAATAATTTACGTCCATCTATCCCAGCAACTGGTGGTATGGGGACTGTCATCTTCATCGTAGCAGGCGCATTACTAATGTTCCTTGCAATTTATGGTCGTCGTAAGGCCAAAGAAGAAGCCTAAACGATTAAGAATTTAAGGTATGGAGATTTTCTCCATCCTTTGTTAAGGGAAATAGGCCTATTTCCCTTAACAAAGGATATTCAAACTAGGAGGTATGATATGAAGTTATTTAAACAACTTACTACATTTCTATTGATGCTTTTTACCTTAATGATCATACCGTTTAATCATATTTCAGCCACATCCAATCGCTTGATCATTCATTCTGTTGATAGTGAAACAATAAGAGAATATAGAGTATGGAAGGTCGATCCCACCTATTCTCAAGCAGATATCGCTTCTTTAAAAGAAAAGAAAGTTAGTGAATTAGATCATCTATTTAAACAATCTTACTCTTCAAAAACGAATGAAAATTCTTTAGCCATTATTGACGGGCTTCCGGATGGTAGCTATTACGGATTAGAAATCAATCAAGCCGGTAAAAAAGAAGAACGTACGGTACCATTTATCATCGATTTGCCTTATCAAAACGCTTTTGAAGTTGATGTTTTCCCTAAGCGCGTTCAAACGGGCTACCTAAAAATCAAAGTGATCGGTGAAGTGACCACTAACCAAATGGATGATTGGAAGAATTTAGCGAATGTTACTTTTTATATTTATGCAGCGAATTCAGACCAGCCAATGTTGTTTAAAGAAGGGCATTTTACAACGGATCCTTCGGGTAAGGCTGAATTGAAGTCGAATTCTCTTGGTGAAATCACTCTCGCTTCATTACCAGAAGGAGACTATGTATTAGTTGAACTAAAAACGGTCGATGGGTATCAGCTTTCAAAAAAAATACATTTCACTATTAAGGCTGGTGAAGTTACTGAAGTTTTAGTTAAAAATTATCTGATTGCTAAAGAGACTTCTCAAGACTCAACCACAGAGCCTACAGATGAAAGCTCATTTGAAGAAGGGCTTGAAAAGGGCGGACAACATTTCCGAAAGGTCAACCATAAAAAGCCGGCGCAAGGCTTGATGGGTGCACGCTTTGAAGTAGTCACTTGGAATAGTAAAAAACGCCTCTTCGAACCAGTCTCTTCGAAAGAAGGGTCTTTCTACATTGTAGAATCTGATTCACGAGGATATTTTGAAGTCAATAATCTGTCCTTAGGAAAATACTATCTTATCGAAATCGAAGCCCCCATTGTACAAGGTCTAAAATACCAACCCTTTGAACAAGCCATTCCCTTTGAAATAACCAGTCAAAGTTATTGGAACTATACTGTAATGGAGATCGTCAACCATCCAGTTGAAGCATCAAAGCAAGAGCAAGATATTCCTATTAACCGACCTTCTAAACCAAGTGATATTGGCTTTTTACCAACGACAGGAGAATGTAAAACTAATTATTTCTACCTTGCTTTTCTTTTTATAACCATCGGTTTATTCATTCTTTTTTATAAGTCGACAACTGGTACAGAAAGGATTTCATGTAAACTTTATGAAGAAGAAAAAAATTAAACTCTTTTTTTATAATCTACTTTTTATAATGGGAGGGATAGCTTTATGCTATCCTTTTATTTCACGTTACCTCTATGACCAAGCCTCACGCGTGGAAGTGAATAGCTATAAGGAGGCTGTGCAACAACTGTCTATACAAGAAGTGGACCGACGTGTTTTTCTTGCCCAAGCCTACAACGACCAATTAAGTCAGAAAAAAGAGGGCGTTTCAAAGCTTTCGGATCCTTTTTCAGAAAAAGATCATCAAGAAGGACGTGCAGCCTATGCGCATATGTTGGAGATTAATGAACAAATTGGTGTCATTGATATTCCTAAAATAAATGAATACTTACCAGTTTTTGCTGGAACCAGTGAAGAAGTGCTGCAAAAAGGAATCGGACATTTAGAAGGGACAAGTCTGCCGGTAGGTGGACTTCACACCCATGCAGTTATTACAGGGCATCGAGGGTTGCCGAATGCACGTTTATTTTCGCATTTAGACAAGTTAAAAATAGATGATGTCTTTTATTTTAACAACTTAAATGAAACTTTAGCCTATCAAGTCGATCGAATCGATGTCATCTTACCTCATGAAATAGGATATCTTGATATTGTTCCAGAGCATGATTATATGACATTAATTACTTGTACCCCCTATATGATCAATAGTCACCGCCTACTGGTTAGAGGACACCGTATTCCTTATGTAGAGGATGAATTTGAAAAAGACCGCAAGACCTCTATGAACTTCTTTATCAAGTACCGCTGGCTTTTATTACTCCTGTTACTTTTACTACTACTTACTATTCTTTTTTGGCTGTATAATCGAAAAAAGACTGACAATGGAAAGTAGGTGGCTACAATCAATAGAAGAAATATCAAAGCTGTTTTAAACATTTTTATTTTCCTTTTGGGTTTGACCTTGGTCGCCTATCCTTTTGTAGCGCGTTATATTCATAACCAAGCGGCAAGAACGCAAGTAGAAGAATTTAGGGACCAATCTATCAAAATATCACAAACTGAATTAGACCGTCGGATTGAATTAGCCCATGCTTATAATTCGACCATCCTTCCTAGTATGAATGGCGTGGTGGATCCTTTTACCAAAAAACAAAAGGAAGGAATTAAAGAATATGCTCGCATGCTCGAAATCAATGAACAGATAGGCTTTATCGATATTCCTAAGATTGATCTCTCATTACCTATCCATGCAGGAGCGACTGAAGAAGTCTTACAAAAAGCAGCCGCTCACCTCCAAGGAACCAGCTTACCTGTTGGTGGTAAAGGAACAAATAGCGTCATTACAGCTCATAGAGGCTTACCTAGCGCCAAATTATTTTCTGATTTAAACAAAATGGAAGTTGGCGACTTATTTTTCCTCCATAACTTGCGCGATGATTTAGCTTATCAAGTGATTGAAATCAAAGTGATTGAACCTAATGATTTTGAATCCCTCAAAATTGAAGAAGCAGAAGATCGAGTAACTTTATTAACCTGCACACCCTATATGATTAATAGTCATCGCTTATTGGTTATTGGTAAACGTATTCCATATCCGAAAGAAAGCGTTCAAGAGACAATAACAAGAAGACAGCCATCTCCATGGAAGTTATGGCTTACGATTGCGTTAAGCTTATTTATTTTCTTGTCTATTATAGTTTTATTCATCAAAAGAAAAAAAGCTAATCGTAGCTTTTCTAGGGTAAAATGAGTCTATTGATAAGTTGCTGGTCAAAATAAACAATGAGTAATTTGTGTTTGAAATTCCTGTTTTTTTTCACTACTATAGGAATAGCAAAATTAAAAAAGCTAAACCACGATATAACTAACTTTTGTGCACAGAAGGGTGGAAAGTTATGCTTGTCTATAACCAGTGGAAAAAAGATCTCATTTCAATCAATCCTGCTGAATTATTCTTCTATAGCTACTTGGGCCTCATCTTAATTGGGAGCCTCTGTTTAAAATTACCTTTTGCAACTAATGAGGGTGTGCAGACCTCATTGATTGATAGTATCTTTACAGCCGCTTCTGCAGTTTGCGTCACGGGTCTAGCGACTTTAACCACCGCAAGTCATTGGTCGCCATTTGGTAAAACGGTCATTTTAATTCTCATACAAATAGGCGGTATTGGAATCATGACCGGTGTGGGAACCATTGGTATGTTAATGGGGAGACGGCTGTCTTTTTCTAATCGTAAGTTCTTAGCAGAAGAAAAAAATACCACTACTTTTAGTGAGGTAGCAGACCTTGTGCGGTATGTCGCTTATTCTACTTTAATTATTGAAGCCATTGGTGCTGTTTTATTAAGCTTTCAATTTATACCTGAATATGGGGTCATTAAAGGCGTCATCAATAGTATCTTTCACTCTGTTTCTGCTTTTTGTAATGCCGGCTTTGATATTATCGGTGACCAAAGTTTTATGGGCTATGTCGATAATAATTGGATAAATATCGTACTAATGTTCTTAATTATAGTAGGGGGACTCGGTTTTTCAGTTAGCAGAAATTTAATCCACCATTACTTAAATGGAAAGCCTCTTCGCTTGCATACAAAACTTGTTATAGTGACAACAAGTCTTTTAATTATCTTACCTGCCTTATTCTTTTTAGTTGTTGAATGGCAAAATCCTAGTACGTTAGGACCCTTAAATCTTGTGGATAAATTGACTGCGGCTTTTTTTCAATCGGTAACGACAAGAACGGCTGGTTTTGCGACGATCGAACAAGGAGGCTTACGCACCCCGAGCTACTTGGTGACGAATCTACTGATGTTTATTGGGGGGGCACCCGGAGGAACAGCCGGTGGCTTAAAAGTTACAACCTTTGCCTTATTAATTCTTTATACTCTGTCGTATTTGCGCGAAAGTCAAGATACCGTTGTCTTTAGACGTCGGATTCCTAGGAAGAATATATTGAAATCACTGGCCATTTTCTTTCTTTCTTTTTCTTGGGTGGGTATCGCTTTAATCTTGCTTACCCTCTTTGAACCTAATAAGTCACTGGTTAATCTTTATTATGAGATTATCTCTGCTTATGGTACAGTGGGATTAAGCCAAGGAATTACAGCCAGTTTAAGTGTGATGAGTAAAATAGTGATAATCTTTACCATGATTTTTGGTAAAATTGGACCCATGGCGATGGTGTTTGTCTTCTTCAAATCCAAAGCCTCGAACAATTATCGCGAAGCACAAGAAAGTATCTTAGTGGGGTGATTATGTGAAGGAATATCTAGTGATTGGCGCCGGAAGATTTGGGCGTAGTTTAGCGGAGAATTTAATGAAATTAGGACATGAAGTGATTATTATTGATCATAATGAAGAAAGCATCAACCGAATCGCTCCTTATGTAACCCATGCAATTTGCGCAGATATCAAAAACATTGAGGTTTTTCATGAGTTAGGGCTAGCGAATATCCAAACAGCCATTATTGCAATTGGATCGGATTTAGAAGCGTCTATATTATCTACCATCACTTTAAAAGAAATCGGTGTAAAAACAATCATCGGTAAAGCTTCTACCGATTATTATGCCAAAGTTCTTAAAAAGGTTGGCATTGATAAAGTTATTATTCCAGAAAAAGAAAGTGGCCGTAAATTAGCTTATAGTTTATCCTCTAAGAATCTTGTTGATTATTTTAATATTATTGATGACTATTCCATCTTCGAAGTAACCACCCCTTCATTATGGGTGGATAAAAGTCTAATCGATTTAGACGTGAGAGCTAAACATGGCTTTAATATAGTTGGAATTATTCGAGATTCGGGTGATTTTCTTGGAAATCCTGAACCTCATTCGGTCATCCATAAAGGGGATATGTTGGTAATACTGGGAACCTCAAAAGACTTTATGACGGTTGAGAAGCTGATTAATGAGCAATAATTGATCCATTGAATAAAGTATCAAATCCTGAAACAATCTACATTTTAGATTGTTTCTTTTTTATTTTAAATGGGAGGGTTTGAGAATGAACATATTACGCATTTTAATATAAGCAATTTGTATCAAACTGTTTCGAGATAAAATATTGATTTTTTTTCTAATCGTGTTATAATTATTTTATCATAATAGATCGAGGTGGTATTTATGAGAAAAATGTCAATCATTTTTTCAAGTGCATTATTGCTAGCTAGTGTTGGAACTCCTCTGATGCAACAATCAATATACGCACAAGAAGAAGCGTCAAATACTTCGCAAGCTTATAGTGCAAATGTACAAGATTTAGCAATAGAAATAGTAAATCAAAAAGACAAATTAGAAGCATTAGAACAAACGGTCTTAGGGACTCCCTATGAAGATCTCCTAAATAAAAGTTTTGATATTTTAGAAACAGTCATCTCAGACGCTACTGCAATAGCAAAAGGCGAGGGTATAAATCCTGAAACAATTTATGCTTTAAATTCAATAGGGCCACGTCTAACTGCTATTACAGAAGTAATTGAGGCAATTGATTATTCCGTTAATCATTTGAATAATAAAATAATCGATGCCCACCATATGATGGGATTAAAAATTACACATCTTACATACACTCTGTTGAATCCGCTTTCTTCGAACAATAGCATTGAGAAATTAATTGCTGAATTGAGAGAAACCAAGAGTGAGGCAGCTGCTCTACCAGATCTCAGTGAAAAAGATACAGCAACTATTTACTCAAAAGCTAAATTAGATAAAGCCATTTGGAATACGCGTTTTATTCGGGATGAAAAAATATTAGGTAAGATGGGTGCCAATGTCTATCATTCTTTAAATCGCGCAATCACAAAAGCAGTAGGAATTCAACTTGATCCAAAATCAACCGTTGGAGAAATCGACCAAGCGGTGGCTGAAATTGAAAGTCAACTTAATCAAGCCTTACAAGGTAAAGTTGTAGAAGTCACTAAACGTGATCGTGTAGCTGATCACAAGGAAGATCTGCTCGTAATTAAAGATAAAGAAGAGCAAATTAAGCATCTGAAAGAAGTTTTAGCGGGTACAAATTATGAAAATATCCTTGAAAGAGCTTCAAAATTGGTTGAAAACATCAAGAAAGAAGCCACTCTCGAAGCAAGCATAGCGGGCAAAGTTCCATTAAAGGTTGATACAATTGGAAGTCGGATTGAAGCATTAGTAACGATCATTGATGGAATTGTATACGCAACGACTGAAGCTACTAATAAAGTCAGCCATGCCCATAAAGACATGGGATATACAATCACTAAAGCTTTAATCACTTTAGCAGACCCATTTTCTTCACAAGCTTCAATCGATCATCAAGTACAACAAATCTTAGATCTAAAAGAGGCCATCAATGATTATCCAGATTTAACTGAAGAGGACATTGCAACAATCTATGTAAAAGCTAAATTAGATAACGCCATTTGGAATACACGTTTTATCAGAGATAAAAACATATTAGGTAAACTTCCTTTTGAACAGTATAATGATCTTAATAAAACAATTACTAAAGCCGTAGGTGTGCAGTTGGATCCAAAATCGACTGTCAAGGATATTAATTTATCCGTTCAACAATTACAAGAAAAACTTCAATCAATTTTAGGTTACGAAGTGGGATCAATCGTATCAAAAGACTTGACACTTCCAGACATTGTAAAAGATCATGAGGTTGCTTCAGATCTAGAAGAATTAAAAATTGAAGAAGATAAACTGGTAAAAATTTCTGAAAGAGTTCTTTCTAAAAAATATGAAAAATCATTAGAACAAGCCTTTAAGTTAATCGATAAACTCGGTGGCGAGTTAAATGGGATAAAACAATCAGATACTATATTTAACCTAAACTCAATTGGTAGCCGGATGAATGCTTTAAAAAACATTATTGAGTCCATTGATTATGCAACAAGTGAACTCAAAAATAAAGATTTATCTATACATAAAGATTATGGTTTTGCAATTACAAGAACACTAGTTACTTTATCAGACCCATTTGCTTCAAAAGAAAAAATTGAAAAAAGAATGGCTGAATTGCAAGCTTTAGAAACAAAAGCAGCCCATACACCCGATCTTCATTTAGATTCTCGTGCTAATATTTATGTTCAATCAATCCTAGATGAAGTGATTTGGAATACAAGATTTAGACGGGATAAAGAAGTTCTCGGTAAACAACCTTATGAAGTATATTCTAAAATCAATCGGACACTTACAAAAGCAGTTGGGGTTCAATTAAATCCAAATTCTACTTTAAGAGATGTCTATTCAATGATTCATGAATTAGAATTATTGTTTGATGATAAGATAACAGAAACCGAAGAAGTGATTGCAACAGAAGTCACTGAAGAAGAAGCTACCATCCAAGCTCTTAATGATGAAGTTGCTGTGGATGAAGCGATTGAAGCTGATGAAGAAAGTGTTAGTGAAGATCAGAGTGAAGAAGCTTCCGTAGAAGAAGTGATTGTCGGCGATACTTTTGAAGAGCTTTCTACAGATGAAGCGATTGAAGAAGAAATAACATCAGTTGAACAAATTGAAGAAACAACGGTTGAGAAATCGGCAGATGACGCTGAAACTGAAGAAACTCAACTTGATGCTGAGCAAACAGTTCTTCAAGACGAAACTATAAGTGACCTCTCAATAGAAGAGTCAGCCGTTGAATCAGATCTTTAATCATAGCTTGGTCCGTCTCGTTAGAAGCCTAATAGAATGATTCTATTAGGCTTTTTAGTTTGAAATACAATTTATTTATATGGGTTTACATAATATACATTATCTTATTTACGGCCAAAATCTAAGTTATATCATTCGGATCTTCCTTTTCAGTAAGAATTATAGCTAATTATAAGGATAATTATTAAACTTTCATTGCATATTAAGCTTGATCTATAAATCTATTTATATGTTCATAAAGCCCATAAGTTTATCTCTCAAGGCTTTACTGAAATAAGACTTTGAGTTAACCATACAAAAAAAATATACCGAGAATTCCTCGGTATATTTTAGGTCGAATCGCATTTAAGTTATTATTTTAAATTGTTTACAATTAAATCAACATTATGACGACACATATCAATAAATGTATCTCCCTCTTGACCTTCAGGTGCTAATGAATCAGAGAAAAGTTCTTGACCTTCTCCACTAACAACTTTCACTTCAAAACCTTTAGAGGCACAAGCTTCTTTTAATTTTTCCATCCGTGCTGGATCGGTTGTTGATTCAGCAAAGATTGCTTTAATTTTATTTTCAACAATAAAATCAACAGTATCATCAATATCTTTATTAGAAACCTCAGAATCGGTTGTTACCCCTTGAGGAGCACGTACTGGAATATTATAAGCTCTTGAGAAATAATTGAAAGCATCATGTGGGGTAATTAAGAAGCGACTTTCTTCTGGAATTGAAGCAATTTTTTCCTCTAATTCTTTATCTAATTCTTTCAATTGCGTAATATACTTATCGGTATGCTCCATAATTTCAGCTTCATTGTCTGGTATTAACTCGATTAGGGCTTCAGAAGCTCTTTGAGTAGCTTGTTGATAGAGATTCAAATCAAACCAGAAATGAGGATCGACAGCCATTCCCCCATCATCGTCCATTACTCCGACCTCATTCGAATCAAAATTTTCTGAAACTGCCACACCAATTGGTTCTAATTGTTCAATCATTTTTCCTTCAAAATGCAAACCATGGTATAAAACAAGATCAGCTTCTTTTAATTTTTGCAAATCTTGAGGTCTTGGCTCATACAAATGCGGATCCTCCCCTGCTGGAATAATCATTTCAATGGTTACCAGATCTCCGGCTAAGTTCTTTACCATATCTCCTAAAAATGAGGTGGTTACAGTAACCATTGGTTTTTCTTCAGCTGCAACACTCGATGCTAAACTAACGGATGACCCCATAAACAATGCCATTGCGAACAGAAACTTAATAAACTTTTTCATACTATATCTCCTTTTTAGGTTACCCTAATTATTTTTGTAAGGTAAGTATATAATAGTAATCATTACATGTCAACAGAATTTTAGACAAATCTAAACTAATT
The DNA here is from genome assembly GCF_050409505.1 of Facklamia sp. P12937. Taxonomy (NCBI): domain Bacteria; kingdom Bacillati; phylum Bacillota; class Bacilli; order Lactobacillales; family Aerococcaceae; genus Facklamia; species Facklamia sp. P12937. The sequence continues at coordinate 44,057 of NZ_JBNUPI010000003.1, read as the reverse complement.
AAAGATTTTTCCTTATTTTTTGATAAAGGATAATTAACTTTGTAAACTTTTACCAAAGATTCCTTATTTTATTCATTTATATCTTCAATATTAAAAGAACCCACGTCCTAGTAATGGACATGGATTCTTATGCGCAAACAGATTGGCGTTAGAGGACTGAATTAAAGATTATACCTTTCTTTAAGAGATTTTACTCTTACTTGACCTTTTGAAGTTAGTTGATAAGTAGCATTCAAATTATCATGAAAAACTTCGTCATTTTTTATTAAACGGTTTGCTACTTTTTCAATTTGCTCTTGGGGCCATTGTAAATGCTCTTTTATTGAATGGAAGCCAACTTCACTCAATTCATTGACTGTATTCCTATGATTTGCCAGATGCATAATAAATAATTCTTCTTTTAAGGTCCTTTTTTGTTGAATCTTACGGACCATTTGAGTAATGAATCCATTTTTATTAAACAAGAAAGTCAATCCAAACGTGATTCCTGCAATGGTGGCTGTCATACCAGAGAGTGAAACATTTAAGCCTAAGCCGATAAAATAACCCAAAACGGAGTTAAAAATTGCATAAAGACTGGCTATCAAAAGCATATGATTTAATTTTTTTACAATGAGATAGGCTGAAGCAGCTGGTGCGATTAAGAAGGAAATAACAAGAATGGCCCCCACCGCATCAAAAGCGACAACCGTTGTGATTGAAGTTAACAACATCAAACCATAAAAGAGCATAATCTGGGTAAACCCAGCCACTTGGGCAAATTGGGCATCAAAGGTTGTGATTTTCAATTCCTTATAGAAGAGTATAATAAACAAAATATTTATGAGTAACATAACACTCATTTGAACAGCTGATTTAGCAATCGAAATACCAAAGACATCCAAACGAGTTAAGGAAGCCATTCCCACATCCCCCATTAACACAGCATCCGTATCAAGATGGACGTTCCTCCCATATTTAGTAATTAAAATAACGGATAAGGCGAAAAAGAGCGGATAGACAACACCAACCGCATCATCATTTTTTATTAAGCCGGTATTGGATAAACTCTCGACGCCCCAGACAGTAAAAACGCCTATCAAAGCGGCGCCAATTATTAATAAGGGGGATGTTAAGTCATGAGCGATAAAATAAGCTAATACGATTCCTAATAATACGGTATGAGAAATGGCATCTCCTAACATCGAAAGATTTCTCAATAAAAGGAAACAGCCAATGATTGCACAAGCGATAGCTGTCAATACCAGAATGATCAGTGATTCATAGGTAATATCAAATAATAGTAAGATATTCTCAATCATTGAATTCTCCTCCTTTTTTTGGCATGAGTGTTTTTTGAACAATTCCCTTTTTACCAAAAAGCATCGAAAGTAATGCGATAATTGATAAGGTCAAAATAATAGTTGGACCCGTACTCATACCGTTATATTTGGTAGAGATATAAGTTCCAATCACGGCAGATATACCACCAAAGATCCCCGAAAGAATTAAAACGCGCTCAAAACGATGGGTCCATTGCATCGCTGCAATGGAAGGTACAATCAAAATTGAAGCAATTAGAATGGTTCCGACAAGTTTTAAGCCTACAGCAATTAAACTCATCGTCATGACCAGAATAATACTGTAAAGAATAACAGGTTTAATACCCACTGTTTTCGCATAAACTTCATCAAAGACAAACAACTTAATTTCTTTTTTAAAGAGAATTAATATAAAAATAGAGATAAGGGCCACAATTAAAATGATTTTTAAATCATTTTCCATAATATAAGAAGCTTGACCGAAAAGGTAATTTTTTAACCCTGCTTGAGAAGCTCCTTTAAAACGCGGATTGCCAGAAATATTACTCTTTAATACCATACCAAAACCAAAGAAAGATGATAAAATGATGGCTAGAATTGCATCTAAATTAAGTTTGGAATGTTGGTCAATGATTTGAATTAAACCGTAAGCCACTCCCCCACTAATAACGGCTCCGATCATCATGGTCATGGTATCTTTGGAGAGCGTCAACATGAAGGCTAAAACAATCCCAGGATAAGTAGCATGCCCAATTGCATCGCCAATCAGAGATTGACTTTTAAATACACTCACAGCTCCCACTGCTCCTGAAGCAGAGGCTAAAAGAAAAGTAGAAAGTGCAATTAAAATAAAGGAATAACTAGTTAAAATATCCACTTTAAATTTCGCCTCCCCAAGTCATATTCGCTTTAACTAAATGTTCATGAACAAAGACTTCTTCAGTTGGTCCCGCCGCAATTAGACGTTTATTTAAAATAATAACATGGTCAAAATATTGTTTAATAGTGTTCAAATCATGATGAACAACAATCGACGTGTGCCCCTTTTGCTGGATTCGCTTGACAAAGTCGATAAAGATTCTTTCGGTCCGCTTGTCCACTCCTGCTAAGGGTTCATCCATAAAGTAGATCTCTGCTTCTTGAGCAATGGCTCGTGCAATAAACACACGCTGTCTTTGACCACCTGACAATTGAGAAATTTGGCGGTCTTTATACTCATAAATACCAATTTCTTTTAAGGCTTGATGAGCCTTTTCATAATCAATTTTACGTGGCCGTTTAATCCATCCTAAATGAACATATCTCCCCATTAAGACTACATCTTCTACAGTGGTTGGAAAATCCCAGTTGACTTCACTGGCTTGGGGAATATAGGCGACTTTATTTTTTATGGCATCAAAATGTGTTCCCAGTATAGATACTCTTCCTGAAAGGGGCTTTTCTAATTCTAGAATCCCTTTAATTAGAGTAGACTTACCAGCACCATTAGGTCCAATAATAGCTGTTCTTGATCCTTTCATAATTTTAACGTCAATATCCCAAAGAACAGGTTGTTCTTGATAGGCCATAGTTAAATCCTCAACTTCGACGATGGCATTTGTCATAATGTTTCCTCCTATTTAATTTAATAAAAATGATACCCAAAGATTTTCAGCAAAATATCTATTTTTTAAAAGATTACTCATTATTGAAAAGTTTTAACGAACCTTTTCCATCTATTTAGTTCTTTTTCTTTTTCTGATATCCCCTCCATTTTTTATCCTTAAACTCCGATGGCCTCTTTTAATTTTATTTTAAAGTGATTAAAATGATATTAGACTATTGACAAAATTTTTTTAGTTTAGTCTAATTCGACTTAATTTAGTATAGGTATATTTATGAAAATGTCAACAATAAGACACATCTAAAAATCACTTAATAAGCATAAAATCCACTCATTTTTGATGTGAACCCCTAAACACGAGCCACAATATTTATTGTAACTATGCGGCCTGTAGCCTATAGTCAATAAGTGAAAATCCGTTTATTCTTTTCTTTTTGCGTGGGTGTATTCCGATAATCATGCGACATTTGAATTCTCCTTTATTGATGATTGGTCACTTCAATATAAAATGAATTCAGTGTCGTTTTTTACTTAGACGAATGAGTGTCCAAGTTCATTATAAAATCCGCCCTATATTATCATCCTTAACACCCTAAATTTTTTAAAAGCCCAAAGAAGTTTTCCCTATTACATCTGGTTCATCTGGATTTAGACAGGGGAAACGCCTTTTCATAACTTTAACCAAACTCTTATTAAAATCAAAGCGGTAGGGATTGTTTACTGAATTTGAAAACGTTATACTTTTCTAAGAACAACCATGAGGAGTGAAAGCATGAAGAAATTATTATTAATTAATACCGGTGGCACGATTGCCATGTCTGAAGACCAAACCAGTGGTAAGGTATCTCCCTCATCTGAAAACCCAATTATTACCCAATCTTCTTTCTTTAACCAATTCGCTGATATCACTGTGGAAGATTTAATGAATATTCCTTCACCGCATATGAACGAAGAATTGATGCTCAATCTTAGCAATTATATTCAATCGATATCGGATCAATATGATGGCATTGTTGTCACCCACGGAACAGATACTCTGGAAGAGACAGCCTATTTCTTAGAACTAACCCTTGATATCCCCATTCCAGTCGTTTTAACGGGAGCCATGCGCTCAAGTAACGAAATTGGATCTGACGGTTTAGCCAATCTCCGCTCTTCCATCTTTGTAGCCCGTGATGAGAAGTCCCGCGGCAAAGGGGTATTAGTGGTGATGAATGAAGAAATCCATACCGCTACTTATGTGACCAAAACCCATACCACTAATGTTGCAACCTTCCAGACACCTACCTTTGGACCGATTGGATTAATTTCTAAAAACCAGGTCATTTATTTCCAAGAATCACTGCACCGTGAATATTATAAAGTTAATTCAATTAGTAAAAAAGTTGTCTTAATTAAAACATACGCCAGCATGGGGCCCGAACTCTTTCAAACAGTCCTAGATAATAATTTTGATGGCTTAGTTATTGAAGGATTAGGCGCTGGTAATATTCCACCCGAGACACTTCCACCCATTCAACAACTGTTAGAAAAAAACATTCCTATTGTGATGGTTTCTCGAGCCTTTAACGGAGTCACTGAAGATGTCTATGACTATGTAGGCGGTGGTAAACAATTGAAACAAATGGGGATCATATTTGCGCAAGGACTTTCTGGCGTAAAAGCACGACTTAAATTATCAGCGATTTTGAACGCGGAGATAGAAGGAGAAATTGCTTCAGCCTTCCATCTATAAGCTTAATACAAAGACGACCTCCCATTGATTAACGAATCAATGGGAGGTCTTAATTTATTGGCTTAAATCCTTAAGAGTCTGCCGTCACATCCTGATATTTTTCAGGATCCTTAGCTAGCTTATGGGTCACATAGGTGCAAGTGGAAGTAATCTTTCTTCCTTCCCTCCGGGCTTTATCGACCATTGCATTGAACAACTCGCCAGCTAGCCCCCTACCCTGGTTGGTAGGGTGAGTAAAAGTATGAGTGACCCAGATTTTATCGCCTTCGGTTAATTCATAAACCATCTGTGCCAGTGTATTTTCTTGTTCATCTACTGCAACCAACCTTCTCGAATCATCCACGATTTTCATCGAAACCCTCTTTTCTAAACCTATTTTTTAACTGAAAGTCACTTAAAACTATTATAAACAAAATGTAAGCGTTTGTAATCTTAAACGACTCAATTTAACCTACTTTTAATATAGGAGAAATATAAGTATTGCTCGCTCTTAAAAGAAGCTCTAGGATGTTGGTCAATAAATAATTAAGCGGTAAAATCAAAGGAAGTTCCCAATCCTTGTGCTAAGGCCCTTTGATAGACTTCGTGAGCGACAGCTACATCCGTGGCACCGATTCCAATTGGAATACAGATGATGCGCTGATTTTCTGGATCAATCTTTTCACTCGGACTCTCAGAAAGTTCAGCCAAAGTAGCTGTGATATCTTCTTCTAAAATTTGACCTGACTGATAGAGAGGTTTCAAGATTCCACGATTAAGAGCTTGACTGACGTGGTCGACCACAATAGCATCTGCTTGATGGATCAATTTGTATTCAATTTCTTGGTAGGATCCCATTGGGAAAACGATAGTTCCTTTTTGTACCCACTCTTCTTTTATTAAAGCAACCTTAGAAGGAGTTAGGGTAAAGACCGCGTCTACTTGACAAGCCTCTTGACCGTCTTCACAGATTTTAATGGCGCCTTGGACATATTTTTGCATATCCTCTTTAAACTCTTCGGCTGTATCGTGGTGGATATTCCAAACCCTTAATTCTACTATCTCAAAAACAGTTGAAATGGCATGAGTAACCTGTCTAGCTTGTTGACCAGCGCCGAAGATACCCATTTTAACCTTAGGCTTATTAAGCATATATTTTAAAGCTACAGCTGCTTGCGCTCCGGTTCGCATATTCGAAATCCGTGTCCCATCTAATACTGAAATAAAATTACCCATTCTAGCATCGACTAGCATGATCATCGCATTAATAAAGGGTAAACCCGCTTTAGCTCGTTCTCCTGCAAAACCTCCCACAAATTTTTGACCTGCTACTTTTAGAGAGCCTAAATAAGCTGGCATGGCGTTAAGAAAGGCTTCATGAAAAGGCCAGCCTCCCGTTTCCCCCATATCCAAAGTTACCTTACCTGGATTAACCACTTGACCAGCCGCAAATTCTTTAAAAACATTGTCAATAATTTCAACGGTATCTTCCATGGTAATTAAATGCTCAATTGTGGAATCATTGATCAGTAAACTTGATTGATCCATTAAATCACCCCTTTATGATTATTGTATCATGACACTTTTCTTTTTTCGATGCTTTGAATAAATGCTTTAACGCTATCTTGAGTTTATTTGGTTTTCGCTTGATAGGCCATAAGTTCGTCCTTTCGTAATTAATTATTTAACAATTATTATACTTTACTCATAGTACTCGACCAATTGATTGACTCTCCTTGCCTTTTAAAGCAATAGGTTCTAAAATATAAAAAAGAAGGAGGGTGGTTGAATGCGTATTTTCTATAAGAAAGTTTTTAAATTAGCACGTTTAGCTGGGAAGATTCTTTTAGAATCCAATGCCGAGGAACACCGTGTTGAAGACACGACTTTGAGAATCCTTCAAACAACTGGCCTTGACTCCCCTTCTAGCTATTCCAACACCACCGGTCTTTTTTTATCGCTAACAGATACAGACTTGGCAGAATATAGTTTTTCTGGTATTGTCCGCATAAATCAGCGACAAAACAATATCCAACACATCGCTAAAGTAAATGATATTTCTAGATCCTATGTTTCTGGCGCAATATCTGTTGATCAAGCCTATGAAGCCATGAAAAATATCAAGGATGATAAGTATGGCTTTTTAATTAAATACATTAACCTAATCCTGATGGTCCTCTTCGTCATTCTCTTTGGCGGAACTAATATCGATATGTTGGTCGCTTTTCTAATTGCTTGTCTCATACTAGCTTTAGAATATTGGCGCAAAACAACTTTTCTCACTGACTTTTTCTTTAATATCTTATCCATCGCTCTAGGATCTTTAGCCGTAAAATGGATTGATGCTAGTTTCCCTTCAACCATTCATCCAGGCATTATTTTAGGAGCTATGATCATGCCAAATTATCCAGTAACTTCAACGACCAATGCCATGCGCGATATTCTTAAAGGGAACAATCTTGCTGGTATAATCAAGGGCATTGATGCAATAATGGTCATCATTTCTCTGACTATTGGGTATACCCTAGGAATTCTTCTTAGTCAAATACTCCTGCCCTTCCTAAGCTAAAAACCGCTAGCCAAAAACTGATTTTTAATTGGATTTAAAAAGCATTAATTTAATTAGATAAAGCAATAAAATATGTCCCGGATAGGCCCAATAGTGAAAGGCTTGTTGAACCCTACCACGCTTACCATTATAAAAAAGAATAAATAGACTGCTTAGAAAGACAGTGGGCATGAAATACTCAAAAGCAAAGGCTGGCAGAACGGCTAGCGCCTCTCTTAATCGTTTACCATAAGCAAAATAAAAAATTAAAGCAGCTAATAAACCAAATAAGTCATAATCTGCCATAGTTAAATATGCTAAGCCAAAGCATAAGCCGACACTCACTAAACGCATCAACCAACGATCTTTAAAATAATCCAGACTTACAAAAAGCATTAAGGCAATCAATAATTCTATGAAAACATTTTGATGGCTCCAATAAAAGACTTGATCAGCAAAGGCTAAATCAAAAGGTATTTCCGATATCACTGCTAAAAACCCCAAACGCATAAAATAACGCTTCAAATTTTTAGTATGATGATAACCTTCTAATAATAGATAAAGATAGATTGGAAAAGCTAAGCGCCCAATATTTCGCATAATTTCATAAACGCTTACCATCTGGCTTAAGAATTCATAGCTGTAATCACTCTGATGTCTAAAGATGCCCATTTCGATCAGAACAACAGCTGTATGGTCAATGATCATAAAAATTAAAGCCAACCACTTTAAATGGCCAGCTGTTAAAAAACCTTTAAAGTTCTTCATTTTATTGTCACCCACTCATCAAATTTATTTTTAAAATTATTCTTATTATATAGAGAAAACGCTTTTAAAACAATAATAAAACAGACAGCTAGGGGCAATGATGCTATGCCTAGCTGTCTATTTTCATTTATTTATCCGATTCTTTTTCTAATTTAAAGCTTTCTTCATTTTCTGAATTATTGGTAAGCTTACCGTCTAACTCGTCCTTAATAATTTGTTGATTCTTAGTAAAGGACTCTTCAGTAATTTGATCATAATAGATGCCGTCTAACATAAAGCCTTCACCTTCAAATTGATTAAAGGTTAGCGTTGGACGCATATCTAAGTGTGAAATTACTAGCTTACCCAAATCAAACATATTGAGATTCATCCCCACATATTTGTTAATAGCCGTCGTCATATCTATTACTTCTTTAATACCTCTGCTTTTATTTAAAGCAGATTGGGTAATACCAACTACCACTTGACGTTGACGCTTTTGACGAGCATAGTCGCCACCAGAATTGTAGCGTTCTCTAACGTAAGCAAGCGCCATCTCACCATCTAAATGTAGTTCTTGACCTTCAGTAAAACTATAACCGCTGATTTCAAAAGAAGTTGGTGGAACAACATCAATTCCTCCTACAGAATCAACTACATCAGCTAAGCCTTTCATATCAACGGTAATATAGTATGGAATTTCAATATCTAACCAGTTTTCGACTGTTTCAACTGACAATTCCGGTCCCCCAAAGGCATAAGCGTGATTAATTTTATCCATTCCTCTATCAGGAATATCAACATAGGAGTCACGAGGAATAGAGGTAATGACAATATTTTCTTCCTTAGGATTTATCGTAGCAACCATCATAACATCTGAACGCCCAACTTCTGTTCGACCTAAATCGCCCGTATCAATCCCTAAAAGTAAGACTGAGAATGGCTTATTAATATCCATAGCATGGGTAGTCACAGTAGTTGTGAATAATGATGTCATGAATAAAGCAAAGACAGTAATATATTTAATTAGTTTTTTGGACATTGTTCCATCTTCCTTTCTATAATAGCATAGTTATTATAAGTTATTTACGAGGCGATTTCTAGAAATTCACAAAAAATACTAACTTATCACTAATCACTTTAAAAACTTTGAGGCTAATTAAGAATTGACATGGCTTGAGAATATCAGATAAAAGCCGTATGATAAAATGGATTACAAACAAAGGAGATTGTCTATGAAAGTTAGAAAAGCCGTCATCCCCGCAGCAGGGCTTGGAACTAGGTTTCTTCCTGCAACAAAGGCCATGCCTAAAGAAATGCTTCCTATCATTAATAAACCGACTATTCAGTTTATTGTGGAAGAAGCCCTTCAATCAGGTATCGAGGATATCTTAATTGTGACCGGACGGTCTAAGCGGCCCATTGAAGACCATTTTGATGCCAATGAGGAGTTAGAAGCCGTCTTAGAAGCTAAAGGTAAAGAAGAATTACTAACCACTGTCAAAGATCTTAATAAGATTAACCTCTTCTTTAAACGTCAATCTTATCCAAAGGGACTGGGCCACGCTGTTTTACAAGCCAAGAATTTTGTAGGAGATGAACCTTTTGTCGTCATGTTAGGCGATGACTTAATGACCGATACGGTTCCTTTGACCAAACAATTAATCGATAATTATAAAGATACCCATGCCTCTACTCTAGCAGTCATGTCAATCCCACCTCAAGATACCTCCAAATACGGTGTCATTGATCCGGAGCGCCAATACAAAAAAGGTATTTATAATGTGAGACGGTTTGTCGAAAAGCCAGCACCCGAAGTCGCACCGTCCAATTTAGCTATCATCGGCCGCTACCTATTAACACCAGAAATCTTTTCACTATTAGAAACACAAACAGCTGGGGCTGGTAACGAGATTCAATTAACTGATGCCATCGATCGCTTGAATAAAATCCAACGCGTCTTCGCCCTGGAGTTTAATGGACATCGTTATGATGTAGGAAATAAATTCGGTTATATGAAGACAGTAATAGAATATGGTCTCAGTCTTCCGGATTTACGCGATGACTTAATTAAATTTATCAAGTCCACTGTTGACGAGCGCTTATAGGAGGTTATTATGACTAAGGTTCAAGTTAAAAAAGCTGTTATTCCAGCCGCTGGTCTAGGCACGCGCTTTTTGCCAGCCACCAAGGCAATTGCTAAAGAAATCTTACCTATTATCGATAAGCCGGCCATTCAATTCATTGTTGAAGAGGCTATTGCGGCTGGGATTGAAGATATTTTAATTATTACTGGTAAAGGAAAACAAGAAATAGAAGATCATTTTGATGCCAACTTTACCCTCGAACAAAATTTAAAAGCCAAAGGGAAGGAGAAACTCCTTAAACTAGCCACTGAAACATCTAACTTAAATATTCATTATACCAGACAACACCATCCAAGAGGACTGGGTGATGCAGTTCGTCACGCCAAGGCCTTTATCGGCAATGATCCCTTCTTACTACTCTTAGGAGATGATATTATAAGGGGAGAAAATCTTTCCAAACAGATTATTGATCTCTATGCGGAAAAAAGACAAACAGTAATTGCCGGCGTTCGTGTCGATCCTGATAAGACCAAAAATTATGGTATCTTAGCTATTGAAAAAACAGCTACCCCTCACGTCTTTCAAGTCCTCGATATGATAGAAAAACCACAAGATCAACCGTCTTCAAATATGGCTGCAGCGGGGCGTTATATCCTAGAACCGACAATCTTTTCCATCCTAGACCAACTTGAAGTTGGAGCAACAGGTGAAGTGGAATTGACTGACGCCTTAATTGAATTACAAAAAACGCATCCCCTATTAGCTTACGAATATCAAGGCGAATGGTTTGAAGTAGGAGATGCTAAAGGGATGCTCAAAGCTTCTATTATATTCGCCATCGATCATCCTGAAGTTAAAGAGGAATTTATCCCTTATCTTAAAAATTTAGCTGAAAAGTTTGCGAATGAATAGTTATAAAAGCAGTGTCAATTTATGACTCTGCTTTTTATTTTAGAAATTATAAAGGCTATGGAGGTCGATAATAAATAAGAAATTTCAGAAAACACAAATAAAAATAAAATTTTTTTCTAATATTCGTATTTTTATATTGTATAATATTGCACCACTTAAATAATAATTTATGCCGTTTTATGTAAGCGAATAAAAAACGATTGTATCCCCTATGCTATCAATAAATAACTCCATAATTATTAAAAAACTTTAACAAGTTAACTTAAAGGTTAAACTGCTATAAAAGCCAAAGCACTACGATTTCTTTTGAAAGTCATAAAAATTATGCTATAGTGGATATAAGTGCTAAAATTTTACTTTTTTTCTTAGAAAAATAGTTTAACTGTTTAATAAGTGTAAAATCAGCATTAAAACTTATGAAAGAAGGAATCTGAATGGAAGATACACCGATTGTTCGTTTTCTCGGCCTATCTTTTAACTTCAACACCTTGATAGCCACCCTGGTCGTGGTAGCCATCATCACGGTGTTGTGCTTATTAGTTAGCCGCAGATTATCAGCCAATCATCCTTCCAAATTCCAAGTTTTGATGGAAATCATCATTGAATTTGTTGAAGGCATCTGTGACTCAACCCTCGGCCAGCACCAAAGTGTTTATGTCAATCTAGGGTTGACCTTTTTCTTGTTCGTTTTTGTGTCAAACTTAATTGGACTCCCCTTTTTAATTGTGACAGAGCATGAATCATTTTGGCGAAGCCCAACGGCTGATCCTATCGTAACCATTTCCCTAGCAATTATTGCTATTTTATCAGGTCACATTTTAGGGATTAAAAAGAATGGTTTAGGAGGTCACTTTAAAAACTTTTACGCTCGCCCAAATATTTTAAAATTACCTTTACAATTGGTTGAGGAAACAATCAATACAACCACCTTGGCCTTACGTTTGTTTGGTAATATTTTTGCCGGGGAAGTTTTAGTCGGACTGATTGCTAAATTCGCTATGGTCTTCATTCCATTTACTTGGGTAATTGCCATTCCCTTACAATTTGTCTGGCAAGGCTTCTCTGTCTTTATTGGTGCTATCCAAGCTTATATTTTTACCACTTTAACTATGGTTTATTTATCACATAAAATTAATCACTAATCCAAATACAAAGGAGATTTAAATATGACTGAATTAGCTGCTGCACTTGCTGTCGGAATCGCTGCCCTAGGTGCGTCAATTGGTAACGGAATGGTTATTTCTAAAACCATCGAATCCATTTCACGTCAACCCGAATTAGACTCACAATTAAGAGCTTTAATGTTCCTAGGTGTTGGTCTGATTGAGGCTGTTCCGATTATCGCTGTTGTTATTTCCTTTATCTTAATCTTTAGCTAACCATCAACTATTTAAGGAGTGTCAATATTGGACTTTACTATTATTCTGGGCGAAGCCCTTTTAACGCTTGCATCCTTTTTGATTTTACTCTTTGTCATCCATAAATTCGCATGGAAACCCTTCAACCAAATGCTAGAAACGCGTCAGAAGAAAATTACTGACGATTGGCAAGCGGCTGAAGAAGCTAAGAATAAGAACAAGGAAGCCCTATCACAAATTGATGCACAACTAAAATCAGCTCACTTAGAAGCTGAAAAAATTATTCGTCAAGCACAAATTGATGCCAATCATCTGCGCGACAAGATGATTGAAGAAACACGTCAAGAACAAAGCAAAATGCTGCAAATGACGCAAGAAGATTTAAAACTACAAAGACAAAACTTTGCCGAAAATATGCAAGAATCATTAGTCCATATGGCAGTTGCCATGGCAGGCAAGGTCATTCGTCGTGAAATTTCAGAAGATGACCACCGTCAAATGATTCAAGAATTTATCACTCGATTGGAGGAGCTCGATGAACAACGGTAGACTTCACAAACAAGAAGACTTAGCAGAGCTCGCCCTAAAATCAGGACGACAGGTCACCTATGAAGATGACCTGCTCTTCGAACTGCTAGACATTGAAATTAATGATGAAGAAGAAGGTCAAGAAATCTTAAAAGAGTTAACTGGAGAGCGACTCTTTTTATCTTCAGCGATCCCCTTAACCAAAGCAGAAAAGCTTAAAATTGCCCGTGAATTCATGCGCATTACTGGCTTTTCTATTCGTTCTTTTACCACTATTATTAACCCAGACTTAATTATTGGTGTCCGCTTACAAAGCGAACGCTTCTACTATGAGCTTTCTGGCGGACAGATCTTGCAAACTATGCAAAATGAAATTAATATTCCGGAAAGTGAAGAGGTGATTTCTTCATGAGCACAAACGAAAAGTTTACAAAAGATGTTTTAAAACAAATCCACGACTTTGAAATTGATAAGAAGTTAGAAGAAATCGGAACCGTTTCTTATGTCGGCGACGGTATCGCCTTTTCTGAAGGATTAGACAACGCCATGTATGGTGAGATGGTTGAGTTCAATGATGGAACCATCGGCATGGTACAAAACCTTGAAAACGACCAAGTCGGAGTAATTATTTTTGGCTCCTACCATCAAATCCATGAAGGCGATATTATTCGTCGAATGAACCACACCATGGAAGTTCCCGTTGGTAAGGCCCTGCTTGGACGAGTGGTAGACGCCTTGGGACGTCCCATAGATGATAAAGGACCTATTTTAACCAACAAAACACGACCCGTCGAACAAGAAGCTCCGGGCATCATGGAAAGACAGTCGGTTAAAAAGCCTTTGGAAACAGGTATTAAGGCCATTGACTCCCTAGTTCCCATCGGAAGAGGTCAAAGGGAATTAATTATTGGAGACCGTAAAACTGGTAAAACTTCACTCGCTATCGATGCCGTCTTAAATCAAAAAGGCAAAGATGTTATTTGTATCTATGTAGCGATTGGACAAAAGGAATCAACGGTAAAAAACATTGTCAATACTCTGACCAACCGTGGTGCAATGGATTACACTATTGTAATGACTGCTTCTGCTTCCAAGCCTGCTCCTCTTTTATACATCGCTCCCTATGCGGCAACTGCTATGGCTGAGGAGTTTATGTACGAAGGAAAGCACGTCTTAATTATATATGACGATTTATCCAAACAAGCAGCAGCTTATCGTGAAATGTCCCTCTTGCTCAAACGACCACCTGGGCGTGAAGCCTATCCTGGGGATATTTTTTATCTACACTCACGTCTTTTAGAACGTTCAGCTAAATTATCGGATGAATTAGGCGGTGGTTCGATCACTTCTTTACCGATTGTTGAAACGCAAGCAGGTGATATCTCAGCTTATATCCCAACCAACGTTATTTCCATTACAGACGGACAGATCTTCTTACAAAGTGATCTCTTCTTCTCTGGCGTTCGACCAGCCATTAATGCCGGACTATCGGTTTCACGGGTTGGAGGATCTGCGCAATTAAAAGCCATGAAACAAGTATCAGGAACCTTACGTTTAGACCTAGCTTCCTATCGCGAATTAGAAGCCTTTACTTCCTTTGGATCAGACATCGATGAAATGACTGCCCGCCAATTAAGACGTGGCGAGCGCATCGTGGAAGTTTTAAAGCAAGGCCTTCACAAACCTATGCGCTCTGGCGTTCAAATCATCGTCTTCTACGCTTTAGGTAATGGTTACTTTGATAAGATATCCGTTAGTTTAATTCACCAATTAGAAGAAGTAATTGCTAATGAATTTACTACCTATCATGCCGGGCTTTTACGACAATTAGAAGATAACCAACCCCTACCAACTGAAATCGAATTAAATGGTATTTTAGACAAAGTTGTTGATAATTTTATCCTTGTTCATTCTGAAGGATCTAAAACAGGAAGTGATAAGTAATGCCGTCTTTAAACGAAATCAAACGACATATTGCTTCTACTGAAAAAACAAAAAAAATAACTAATGCTATGCAGATGGTCTCAAGAAATAAAGTCAACCATTTATTGGATATGACTCAATCTTATCAAGTCTATATTGATCATTTAAGAGAAACCATAGTGCAACTGCACTATACCTTAAAAGTCACCCCTCCTAACTTTTCCAAACCAGAAATTCGCTCTTTAATTACTCCCCGGAAAGTGAACAAAATTGGTATTTTTCTTATCTCAACTGATAAGGGCTTAGCAGGTTCCTATAATGTTAACTTAATTAAGGGGCTGGATGAGTGGATTGAAGAACAAAACTTTGATGAAGAACAAGAATTAGTTTTTTATACCCTAGGACGGACAGGTGAAAGATATTGCCGCGAACGGGGCTACAAAATTGCTCGCTCTTACTATCCGCTGTCTGACCAGCCGGGCTTTCAAGAAGCTCACTACTTCATCAGACAACTACGTTCAGCCTATGTGGAGAAAGAATGTGATGAGCTTTATTTAGCTTACAATCACTATGGAGTAGGTTCCGGTACGAATTCAAAATTTGGAGTCGATAACTTATTACCGGTAGTTTCTTTAAACCGCCGTATGGAACTTGATCCATCTTTTGATAAAAAAGAATTAATTTCGGAAGTCTTTTTAATCGAGCCCTCAATGGAAGCAGTATTAGAAGGCTTAGTTCCTCAATATATCGAATCTTTTGTCTACGGTGCCCTCTTACAGGCCAAAACAGCTGAACATTTCTCACGTATGATTGCCATGCAATCGGCCACTGAAAATGCTAAAGAAATTATTGAAGACTTGCAGTTGCGCTATAATCGCGCCCGACAAGTTAAAGTAACCAATGAAATTATCGAAATTGTTGCAGGTGCTCAAGCCCAACATAAAGAAAGAAGGAAATAAGTATGCGAATCGGACATATCAAACAAGTAATCGGACCGGTCGTGGATGTTTCCTTTCCTTTAGAATACGGAACACCAGAAATCCATCATGCCCTGGTTGTAACCGACCTTGAGGAAGTAAATGAAACATCCGACTTAAAGACGATTCTCCAACACCGAAAAGTGGTACTCGAAGTCGCTATTGATATTGGGCATGACACCGTACGTACCATTGCCATGGAAGCAACCGAAGGTTTATCACGGGGCATGGCTGTAGTCGATTTAGGTGAAGCCATTAAAGTACCCGTAGGTGAAGCTACATTGGGACGCGTATTCAATGTTTTAGGAGATACAGTCGATAATGGACCTGAACTCTTCCCAGATGTAGTCAAACATTCCATTCATGCCGATGCGCCTGAATATAGCGAGCTGGCTTCAAACTTCGAAATCTTAGAAACAGGAATAAAGGTCATTGACTTATTAGCTCCCTACCTCAAGGGTGGAAAAATTGGTCTTTTTGGAGGAGCCGGTGTCGGTAAGACGGTATTAATTCAAGAATTAATTCATAACATTACCCAAGAACACGGTGGCCTTTCGGTCTTCACTGGAGTTGGTGAAAGAACGCGTGAAGGAAACGACCTCGTCCATGAAATGCGCGACTCTGGCGTTTCTAAAAATACAGCCATGGTTTTTGGCCAAATGAATGAACCCCCTGGAGCTAGAATGCGGGTAGCTTTGTCTGGTTTAACCATGGCAGAGTATTTTCGTGATGTAAAGCATCAAGATGTCTTGCTCTTTATTGATAACATCTACCGTTTTACTCAAGCAGGTTCTGAAGTTTCGGCTCTACTTGGAAGGATGCCTTCAGCAGTAGGTTATCAACCTACCTTAGCTTCTGAAATGGGAGCCATGCAAGAGAGAATCACTTCCACCAAGGCAGGATCGATTACATCCATTCAAGCAGTATATGTACCAGCCGATGACTATACAGATCCAGCGCCAGCGACTACCTTCTCTCACTTAGATGCAACCACTAACTTAGAGCGTAAATTAACCGAGCAGGGTATCTACCCAGCGGTTGATCCACTCGCCTCCTCTTCTTCAGCCTTATCTGAAGATGTTGTTGGCGAACGACACTATCGGGTAGCTCGTGGCGTTCAACAAACTTTGCAAGGCTATCAAGACCTCAAAGATATCATCGCCATCTTGGGTGTAGATGAGTTGAGTGAAGTTGAAAAACTAACCGTTAAAAGAGCCCGACGTATTCAGCTCTTCCTATCACAAAACTTCCACGTAGCAGAAGCCTTTACTGGTATTCCAGGTTCATACGTAACCGTACAAGAAACAATTGACGGCTTCGAAGGTATTCTAAATGGTGATTACGATAATCTGCCTGAAGAAGCTTTCCGTAACGTAGGAAATATCGATCAAGCCATTGAAAAAGCTAAGAAAATGGGAGTGGATTTGGATGACGCAAACGCTTAAAAATCTACAAGTTCAGATTATCTCTCCTAATGGCGTAGTCTATACCAAACGTGCCCGCAAATGTCATGTGCAAACCATTGATGGTGGTATCACCATTCTACCCAATCATATTGCCATGATGACCGTCTTAGACATCTCAACTGTTATCGTAGCACCTCTAGTCGAAGGCAAACCGGATGACTATATCGCTATTAACGGTGGACTATTGGAAATTCGGGACAACGAACTTAATATTATTGCCAACATGGCCGTTCGAGCCCTAGATATTGATGATGCTCAGACTAAAATGGAGTTGTCCATGGCTGAAGATAAGCTGAAACAAGCAGAAATCAATCAAGATATTCGCGCTTATCATTCAGCTGAAATTGAATTACGAAAAGCACTCAACCAATTGGATGCTTTCAAACATCAACATAATCAATAAAAAGAAACCTTCCGTTTTCAAATTAACGGAAGGTTTTATAATTATCTTAATTATTGCCAAAAACGTCGCGACTATAGACTTTTTCTTTTACAGCTGCTAATTGATCTGCAAGGCGATTAGCAAGAATAATATCAGCCTTTTGACAAAAGACTTCAAAATCAGCTACAACTTCTTCGCCATCAAATTGCTTTTCTTCAAGTGTCGGTTCATAGATAATTATCTCTTTGCCTTCTGCTCGCAGCTGTTTAATAATATCAAGAATAGCAGATTGACGGAAATTATCCGAATTGGATTTCATGGTCAAGCGGTAAATGCCGATTACTTGCGCTTGATGTTTTAAAACTTGTGAAGCAATGTGTTCTTTACGGGTTGCATTCGAATCCACAATCGCTTGAATTAAGTTGTTTGGAACGTCTTGATAATTAGCCAGCAATTGCTTGGTATCCTTAGGCAGGCAGTAGCCACCATACCCAAATGACGGATTATTGTAGTGATCACCAATTCTAGGGTCAAGCCCTACTCCTTGGATAATGTGCTGACTGTTTAAGCCACGTACTTCAGCATAGGTGTCCAATTCATTAAAATATGAAATCCTTAAAGCCAAATAAGTATTGGAGAAGAGTTTTACTGCTTCTGCTTCAGTTGAAGGCATGGTTAAGATAGCCACTTCTTCATCCAAGCAAGCCTCAGCAAATAATTCAGCTACTGTCTGACTATGAACAGATTCATTGCCGACAATAATACGAGAAGGATGCAAGTTGTCGTAAAGCGCCTTACCTTCTCTCAAAAATTCTGGTGAGAAGATAATATCCATACCATATTGTTGACGGATTTCCTCAGTATAGCCGACAGGAATGGTTGATTTAATCACAACTACTGCCTGAGGGGCATATTCTTTAACTTTATCGAGCGCCTCTTCGACAGCTGAAGTGTCAAAGTGATTATTAGCGTCATCATAATTAGTTGGCGTAGCAATAATCACTAATTCTGCTCCACTATAAGCATAGCTAGGATCATCGGTGGCTTCTAAATTTAAAGAATGATTGGCTAGGTAATCTTCCATTTCAGCGTCCACAATAGGTGCAATTTTTTGATTGATTAAATCGACCCTTTCTTTAACAATTTCCATCGCTTTCACTTCATTATATTGAGCCAAAAGAATCGCATTTGAAAGCCCGACATAACCCATTCCTGCAACTGTTATTTTCATGACGCCACCTTATCTTTCGTTATTTTAATTCTATTATACAAAAGTTCACTCTAAGTTAAAACTAAATATCCCGTGAAGATTCAAGCAAGTGTTTCACACAAGCTTCTGCTTGCTTATAGGTCAGCTTGGTATTATTGTTACCAAATTGAGTAGAGAAAATCCAATGACCTGTTAGATATAAATGCTCCAATCGGCCAAATCTTTGACTAAGAACTTGAGTATGCGGCCAATCAACAAGAATACCACCCAATGGATTTGCTTGGATAATTCCTTCTTGATACATTTGATTAATTAAAGGATCATGTTGAGCGGCTGTCTCTAAGTTTTGGTCAAAGCCGGTTGCATTGATTAAATAGCCGCTTTGATAGCGTAAGCCTTTTTGAGTGACAACGGTAAATCCTTGGGCATTCACTTCCACAGCTTTCATACCAGAAACAATCCGAATACGTCCATCTTTCAAACCTTGTAAAATAAACGCAATACTTTCAGCCGGTGTTTGACTTCTAAAATGTTCGAAAAGTCCCATAAAATCTTTAAAGAAGCGTATGCGATCTTGGGATGATAAGGCCATATTCAAGGCTGGTAGAAAGGCAGTCAACTTGCGACCATATAATTGTAAGATACTTAATCGACGGTTTTGTTGGTGGATAGCCATTAAACCTTCCCCAATGGATCCTTGACTGTATCTTTCGACTAAAGATTTCCAATCTACCCCATTGGCTTCCATATCCTCTTCAAATTGATGAAATATAGCTTCTAAAGGGATTGTTTGACCATCAGATTGGGCCAACTGCTTATCAATCCAATCTGCATTTAAGTTAAAAACCAAGTCTTCGGCATAGCGTTCAAACTTCGGTGTCGAAAAGGGCTGGTCTAAAATATAAAAAGTCACCGGATGATCAATGGTAATTGGATAGTGATCTTGTAAATAACGCATAATATCAATCCCAGTTAATCCGGATCCAATGATTCCAATTCCTTTTTGATAGTCCAAATCACTTAGAAGCTGTTCAACTGGATAAGGATGGTGAATATAGCCTTCTTGTCCCAAAAGATTATAATAATCGGCATAAGGTGGATGACCTACTGTCATTAGGACAGAATCATAGGGTCCATATTGCCTACCTTGCGCGTCATATAGATAATAAGACTTGGGGGATTTAATTTTCAGTTGATGAATACGCTGATTCACCACATGAATGATATCTTCTTCAAAGTATGGACTAAAATAATCCTGGATATACTCACCAAAAATAGGTCTGGGTGAAAAAATATCCCTGCGAGCATATTCGGGATAATGATCTTGTAACCACCTTAGATAGTGGTCAGCGTCTTGCCATTCAAAACCTAAATCACCGACATAGGAGTTCATTAATAATTGGTTAGAATCAGGCTCATAAGGGGAGCCTACTCCCAACTGTTTACGGTCTTCAAAAACATCCACATGATTTATCAGATTCTGGTGATTTTCTTCAAGGATTGTTTTAACAGCGGCCGCTCCGGCAACCCCTGCTCCAATAATTGCTACTTTCATAATGCACCTCCATTATCTTTTTCTCCACTTCCATTATAACGGATTTGTATCCGCTTTACAGTAGGAGAAAAACAAATGAAAAAAGGCCTTATTAAAAGGCCTCGTTCTCTAGCTTGCCGTTTCAATTGTTAATTGAATTTCAGGATCAATTGTTTTCAGCATATCTGTTAGCAATTTTTCAATTTGGCTTTGTGAATAATTCTGTGCTTCCTTTAATAATCCCTTAGATAAAGCTTGCTTCTCCATTTCTTTTTTTAGGTCTGATTGAAGACTCACAACATCATCCACCTTAATTGGATTAAATAGCGAACCTTCTTCATCAATGATTTCGATTGAATCATCTTCGACTTCATGCGCTAAAATTTTCGCTTGTGGGACTTTAACCACTAGGTTTTCTTCATTAGAAATGACGTCAATCTTTCCTAACTCTACCCCTGTATGAATGATACCGGAATAGGTCATCATAAACTCTGATTCAGTAAAGGGAATTTCCCAAGACTTTATCGTTTTATGCTTTTCAAATTTTCCCATATTAGTGTAGTGATATTTCATAGTGGTTAATTCCTGTGAATCTTCTAAACGATTTTTGATTAATACTAATTCTTGATCCGTTACTTGATTAGGTATGGAGTGAACAAAATGATTGAATCCGTACCAACCTATCCAAGCTACAAAAAAAAGGATGCCTACTAGTAGAAAGAAATAATTCAAGAATGTTTTAAGCGCTTGTTTCATCTATTCACCTCTTTTAAAGTTTGCCTATTTACTATCATAGCATAATCCATTCAGATAGTATCCGTCTTAAGGTGGAGAGAGGAAAAAAATGAGACTAATTCCATTAATCCGTTAGCTGGACAATTTGATACCGATAATCCCCCAAGTTGAATATTGCTTTCTTACTTGGATCGACTAAACAACTAAGCGGCAGCGCTAATTGCTGACGAAATTGCTCCATTTCTGCTCGATTATAACCGGGACACAGGGTATTGTTATTAACTTCCCAATGTCCTTTAACAGCAGAAGCGGGTATGTTTAAATCTTTCATGAGTTTACGCGTGAGCCAGTCTCTAGCTTTGATTTGTTGAGGCGAATAGTCTTCTTTGGCATTAGCTTCTACTGATAGATGGACACAGAAATGATTACAATTGGCTACCCCCCAAGTCATGCGTTCTAGGTCATAATTTTGGTAAATTCGTCCTTGACTATCGATATAAAAGTGATAGCCTCCACGATCCCATCCACGTTGCTTATGCCAAAAGACCTCGTGGTCTGAAATTTGACGATTTAAAGACCGTTTCACACCTGTATAGTGCCAGACAATGGTTGTGATAGCATCAAGAGTCCTGTCTTTTGCTTGTCCACCTAGAGCTTCTGACCGCCGGTCAATAATAAGAGGCTCATCCAATTGCTTATTTAATTCCTCCACCCTATTCACTGCTAGATTATAGCTCGTAAGATCATAGCAGTTGATAATTTCAATTAACTTATCACCATAATGGGGGTCACTCGCATAAATGCCTGTTAAAGCCCTGGCCTCTTCAAAGGAATCCTTTGCTTCGATTGCCGCTTTATAGGCCACATGCTGACGGTAAGGAGTAGAAGTGAAGAAAATAGCGTGGTCTTCAACGCCTTCTTCCAGACTCTTATAGGCGCGAAACTGTGAAACGACCATCTGGCCATTTGCTTCTAGTGAAGGATGGTCGACTACCTTACCCTGCCAAGGGAAAGACGCCTTTATACCAAAACCATTATTAGACTTTAGATAAAGTGGAGATCTCCCGCCATTTGACTCTAAGACAAATTGTGCCATCCGGGTCGCAACCGATATCGGACTTTGATATTTCTTAAAAAGTGGTGCTAAGCTAGCCATTCTTTGACTCATCCAAGCCTCT
Organism: Facklamia sp. P12937; assembly: GCF_050409505.1. Taxonomy (NCBI): domain Bacteria; kingdom Bacillati; phylum Bacillota; class Bacilli; order Lactobacillales; family Aerococcaceae; genus Facklamia; species Facklamia sp. P12937. The sequence continues at coordinate 21,854 of NZ_JBNUPI010000003.1, read as the reverse complement.
TTTATCATATTAAGGCCCCCCAACCCTTAGGCGAGTTATCATTATGATGATAGTGATAAGAGGATATTTGTAAGATAGATCCTAAAAAGATAGTTAACAAATTAATCAGCCCCACCCATTGACCTCCTTGATTCAAGTGGTACAAGTCGGCCATTCCTTGTACAAAAACAGCCAAGGCTGGTAGAAAAATTAATACGAGCCATTTGCCTAAATCATAAAAACGATTAGATAACATTCTATCACCCTTTCTATTATTTTTATATCCATTGACGACTTTCTGCCGGCCACATAAAATAATCGTTTTGATCGACCTTTTGTTTAATCGTTTGTAGCTCTTGGTTAAACGCTTCTAGTTTGGCCTGCATCCAATCAATGCGTTCAATTAGATCGTGCAAGGCAGTAATCAGGCCAATTAACTTAGAAATCAAGGTAATCACTGCAATAATCGCTCCAGCATAAGAACCCAAATCAATCAAATGCATGCACAACCTCCTTTTAGTAATAAGGAGCTGAGCAAACACTCAGCCCCTCTAAAATCATGCTTAACTAAGCTTCTTCATAGGCATAAACATCGGTAACGTTACGCTCAACATAGCGAGCGGCAACCGGAGTCACATACATATCTAAGCCCTGATCATCTTTGAATAAATCACAGTCAACTAGAGCCTGCATCACAGCTTCGGCAGTTTCTTTAGTAACTGAATCAGCTGGTTGATTAATCGTAATCTTACGCGTTTTACCCGCCGCATCTAAGAAAATCAATTCTAATACCATACTATCTTTCATCTTGCTTTCCCCTTTCCATCATTAAATAAAATTATAAGCATAAACAGCTTGAGCGGTATCGGTTGGATTAATGGTTAATTGATCGATTTGATCTTTAACCAACTGCACTTGATTGGGAGTAACCCCCTCAATCAAGCCTTGAATAGAGACATTAAAAGTCTTCTCCGTTGTCGGATTCATACCTTTAAGCGCTAAACGCCCTGATTTGTATTCTTTACTTTCCATTTTTCATTCCTCCTAGGTATTTATGTAAGCCGTACGATCTTACACCTTATACACACAATCAGATCATCAAAAACGGCAAGAAAAAGACAAGTTTTTAGATTTTTCTTTAAAGAGATGACCGAGCTTAGCTGCAATACGCTTTTTATCATTGCGGAGGGTGCGCTCAGAGATGTTGCAGAGCTGGCAGATTTCACGATTGCGCCATTTTCCTTGTAAAATTAAATTGAAAATCTTACGCTCTCGTTCTTTTAGATGGTCTTTAACAGTTTGTTCCAATAAAAAGATTGATTCTTTTGAGCATTCTTCTCTCAGCTCTTCGATAAGATCTGATAAAATAACAGGATCTGTCGGGGTCACTTGATAAGTGGATTGGCGCAAACGATTGAGTAGAAACCATTTTAAACCCTTACCCGCATAAGCGATAAATTGATAGCGATGATCGATACAATTTAAGGGATCGCCTTCAAACTTTTGATAAAGCCTTATCAACTCTAACCGCATCTCCTGAAGATGGTCTTGATAATCGTTATGGTGGGTAGACAATTGGTAATGATGGAGCCAGTGATGGATGAGGGGGTCAAACATAATAATGACATTAGTTAATTCTTCAGATGATTTTTTCATTAGTCTTCCTCCTTGAATTTTGACATGAAAAAAACGGGCCGAAAGCTAAGGAATATCCTTACAATCTAGCCCGTCTAGCGGTTCTGCTTAATTCTTATTTTTATTTTTATTTTTATTTTTCTGAGTTACCTGCGCTTCTTGAATGGTTACACTATCGGATGGAAGAAATTGAATCTTGGTTTCAATTCCTTTGCTAACAATAACAACCGTTTTCTGTTTCAAATCGAGCTCACAGACTTTCTTGTTCCTCGAATTCCTTATTTCGAGCATCCGAATCCTCCTACTATATTCAATTGAGTCCATGTGATGACTCATAGTTTCTCATCACTTTATTCAAAACACAACTTATATGATAAATGGCTTATAACAAAACAAAATAGCAAATTAAAAGACAACTAAGCGATTCTTTTTCTTATAGCTATAGGTAGCAGGCTCCCCCTTCCTCAGATTTATTGTTAAATGTTGATCAACAATTTGAATTATACATATTTTTAAAGCCTTTGCAATACTCTTAAGTTTAAAATTTTTAATAATTGAAATTTTTATTTAAAAAAGGGCCTCTTTTCCTCACTCTAAGCCGATATCATACTCTTATTAAAATAAAAACATATATTTAAGATGATATAAGCAGAAGTGTGAAGAAAAGATAGTAGCTTTGACAATCGGTTGAAAGTTGACAAAATTTTAAAAAATTATAAAAAGTTGCTGACTAGAAAATAAAAGAGCCAATAGCTCGGATCGCTATCAGCTCTGAGGGGCAAGAGTCAAGATTTAGCGTTCAGCTTTACTCGCAACCAATACCATCATTATCTCGATCTAAGTGTGGACCATATCCAGGTTGTCCACGATAGACGGGAGCGGCTCCTGCTTGACGGGCAATGGTACAGTTCGCATAATAAACATTTTGCTCTGGGGCTGGTTCTGGTTCTGTATTAGTGTCAACAGGTTCTTTTGACACTACTGGCGCTGAAACTTCTTCCGTTTGATTAATGTATGAATTATTAGATTCTTGCGTTGGATGGGATGGGTTATTTTTGCTCGGTAATTCAAATAAAGCATTTGCTTTTTGAGTATTATCGGCTTGAGAAACAACGACTTGACCCGTTTGTGTATTTTTAATCACTTCAGGGAATTCGGCATTGGCTAGAAACTGATTGGAGTTATCTTCCCAAACATAATAACGATTTTTGGCAGCATAGTCTTGGGATTGAACAAGAACATCTAAGTATTCATTAGCCATTTCTGCTTCTTTTGTTTGGTCGAGTTGGATCACTGAGTAGCCTTCCGTTAAGAGAATTTCTTGCACTAATATGCCATCTAACCATAAGTTCGCCACATAATCTTCTTTTTTAACCGATTCATCTTGGAAGTCTTCTTTTTCAACTTCAAATAATTCTAATTCGACCTTGTCAGCATCTTTCATCAATTCTTCTAAGCGCTCTTTAGCTTCTTGGGCATAGGCTTCATCTTTTTCTTCTTCTGGTGAGAGGATATGCAGTAAGTTAAACGTCATAAGCTTATCCTTATCACTCTTTAAGCTGGCTTTCATAGTATTGGCCGAAAGAACCTTATATTTGTCCACTTCTTCAAAGTTTGATTGGTCTTCTCTTTCAGCAAAGACCACATAGCCTAACTCTTCCTCATTGACTTCTGCACTTACCCACGTATTAAAGAAAAGGCCTGAAGTCAATAAACCGACAGTGGCTGCTAGTAACCATTTTTTCATTGTATGCTCTCCCTTATAATTGATAGTTAATATTAATAATTATAACATAAAAAAAGAGCTATTTTCTATATCAAAAGCGAATAATCATGGTGTAAAACATCTTGTGTAAACTTAAAAATGCTCCTTGTATAGAAAAAGAGGCCCATGTCTTGTAAGATTAAGTTACGACAACTAAATCCCAAGAACATTGGAGGTCCTCTTTTAATCAATCTATTGTAAATAATCAAGGGTTGCTAAAATAAAGGCCTTAAAGGCTAAGATGAGCTTGCTTTCATCGATATCGAATTTAGAAGAATGGTGACCATGGAACTGGCCTTCAATCTCTCTTGGGTTGGCTAAAAATAAGAAAGTTGCTGGAAGCTCTTTACCATAATAGGCAAAATCCTCAGCCCCCATTAAGGCCTCTGCTGATGGAATAAGGTAATCATCGCCTAGTCCTGCTTGTAAAGCTTTAACAGTATCTAAAGTAGAGGCTTGATCGTTTACTAAGACGGGGTATTTATACTCATAAGACAGGTCAATTTTTACATCATAAGCGACTTCCAAACCTTTGGTAATCTTATTCATTCGCTGATGAACAAATGCTCTCAAATCATCATTTAAAGTCCTTACGGTGCCTTCAATGAAGACTTGATCAGGGATAATATTTTGATTAAAGCCCCCTTCAATATGGGTCACAGAAACGACTACTGGATCACTGGCTTTAATATTCCGACTCTTAATGGTTTGAAAGGCCATTATCAATTCGGCAGCCACTGTAATCGGATCTTTGGAAGATTCTGGATAACCGGCATGAAAGCCAAAGCCTTTGATTATAATCTGAAAACGATCCATCGAGGCCATCATAGGACCAACACGATAAGAAATATGACCCGGAGCAATCGCTTTATCTAAATGACCGATATGAAAACCTAATACCCGTGTTACATCCGGATTTTTAAGGACACCTTCTTGAATCATTGGCTCTGCCCCTCCGGGGTATTCTTCACCGGGTTGGAAGATTAGTTTAACCTTACCTCCAAATAAATGACGGTGATGGGATAAAAAGTCAGCGACGGCTAGAAGCGTAGCCGTATGTCCATCATGGCCACAAGCATGCATATTACCGTTTCTCGAAGCAAAAGACAAGCCCGTTTCCTCTTGGATGGGTAACCCATCCATATCGGCTCGAAGTCCCATTACTCGATCATTTGGACTCCCTTCTTTGCTTCCTTCTATGACGACAGCCAAGCCATTTCCGTTGACATAATGGTCTTCAACCGAAAGACCCATTCCTATGAGTTGACTGCGAACATAATCCACTGTCTTAGGTAAATCTAAGCCTAACTCAGGAATCTGATGTAAATCACGTCTCCATTGAATGATTTTTTTTTCGTATTGATCATTTCTTTCAAATAGTTCTTTGCTTGGCATTAAACCACCTACTTAATCTTTACTTAAATAATTGATCAACGCTTTAGTCGTTAGGATCATTTCATCCGTATCTAGGTATTCTTCCGTCGTATGAACCAGCTCCATCCCCACACCGACAATGGCTGAGTTAAAACCTTCTTCGGCAAAAAAGTTGGCATCCGATCCTCCACCGATAATTTGAGGCTCTGCTTTGACACCGACTGTTTCGTAGGCTGCGACAATTTCTTTGACGAATTTGAGGTCATCTTGACTGGCAAGGGCTGGGTAGTCACGACGCGTTTCGATGGTATAGTCGTTTGTATACTGCTGGATAATGCCTTCGTAGGCTTGTAATAATTGGTCGACCTTTTCTTCTTGATGCGAGCGAATTTCACCGGTAAAGATACAAGAATCTGGCACCACATTATTAGGGAAATCAGAAGTAATTTGCGATACATTGGCGGTTGTTTCGTCATCAATCCTTAAGAGCGGCATTTGGCTAATGACTTTGCTCGCTACTTGGATGGCATTAATGCCCTTTTCTGGTTCGATCCCCGCATGGGCCTTACGCCCTCCAATGGTGATCTCAAAGCGGTAACAAGTCGGTGCTTGGTAGGCGACCTTATTGGCCTTGCCGGCATTGTCAGCTACAATTAAGTTTTTAGCAGGATTGATATGCTGGTAGACACTTTCCCAATTAATATTCCGCGCACCTAACATCCCCTGCTCTTCACCGGGAGTGACGATTACATAAATATCTTGGTGACTAATCTGATGCTTAACAATGTATTCCACAGCGGTTAAAATAGCGGCCAGACCGGCCTTATCGTCCCCACCTAAGGTCGTCGTCCCATCTGAGGACCAAATATTGTCCTTTTTAACGATTTTTAAGTTTTTATTGGGCTGAATCACATCGGTATGAGCATTTAGTGACACGCCCTCGCCTTCTATGTCTCCTTTAATTTTCGCAAAGATAACTGGCGAATTGCCACCGTAGGTATGCTGGCTTTCGTCAAGATGAATCTCGGCTCCAAGATTTTCAAGAAATTTAATGACATAATCTGCCATTTCTTTTTCCTCTTTAGAGGGCGAATGAATCATCAACATTTCTTCAAAAATTTCTAAATTACGTTGGCTAATCATAGTATACCTCCTATTAGTTTAATAGACCTTTTTCTAATTGTTTACGCGCAAATAAAATAGTAGTAAAGATAGATGTTAAAGTAATAACAAAAGATGGATTTCCTGGAATGAACTGAACAATGTAGATCATAACGGTTGAAATCAACAGTGCAAAAAGACCGGTCTTGTATGACTTGACCATAAATTGGCCAAAGATTGCCCCATAAATGCCTGGAATGATTAGCTCAAAATACTTCGCTAAGTCGGCAGGTAAGGTAGTAATCACCGTTTGTCCTAAAATGGTCGCAAAAATCACAAAGAAAACAGCCACATAGATGGATACAGCTAAACCGATTGTCCCCATCAAAGCCCCTTCATCTGTCCCTTGCTTGTAGCCTGAGGCTTCCGATGAAATGGCTGCGGCAGGAATCTTCATATTGACCCCATTACCTGATAACATGGTTAAATATAAGCCTGATGTACCAACAATTGGGAAGTAAGTTAAAGGTTCACTCAGATAGAAAGCTCCAGAAACAGACATTTGTGAAATAGCTCCGGCGATGATGGCGGCAAAACCTGGATTATAACCAAAGACAAAGGTCATGGTTAGAGGGGGTAGTAATACGGCAATCACTCCCAAGACCATGGTTAAGCGGCCAAAATTAGTTATACTTTTGGTGAATTTTTCATAGGCTCCCATTCTTTTTCCTCCTTATAGATCTAAACAAAGAACATGCCACATAAAGCACCGGCAAACATGGCAATCGTTAGTGACCAAGACTTTAACCATTCGTATTGGTCGCTTAATTTTTGGCAGATAATCATAATCACTAAAGCCGATAAAGAAGCGACAGCGTAGGATGGATTGACATTAATTTTTACGACATTATTCATGACAAAGTAGGCAAAAGACCCTAACATGGCACCGACACTGACTGCTGGTAATAAGGCCTTTCGTCCACCTGTCATAAAATCATTAATAACATTCATGCGATGGCCAAAGAAGAAGGTCACAATTAGCCAAGGGATAACCCCTAAAGCCGGCGTCCATAAGGCATTGGCATACACCGTTGGATCCATCATTGGAGAGAGTTCTCCGCCTGCTGCTTGCGCACCAAAGGTGGCGGCCATGGTTTCATAGTTGGTACCTCCAATAATTGACATCCGCAAGGCTGAAACTGGCGCACCTAATGAGACAATCAAGGATAAAATACTCCCTACAATCCCTAAAGCCGGTCCAATACTGGCCATGGCTGCGACTCGTAGGCCTTTTTTAACGCGCTGTTGATCCATATTTAATTCTTTGGTTGCCTTCATCGCTTTCTTTAGGATGTAGGTCCCTTGAATCAACACTAAAGCAATACCAATTCCACTAACCAGATACATCAAAGGATGGTTGGCAAATTTTAGATGGTCTGACATACAGATTCCTCCCTATTAAATTTTAAAAAAAGACTTCAACTATGATAAACTAATTGAGAACCGTTCTCTTTTAAAGATAGCGCTTACATCTTTAATTAAATTTTACCATCATCCTCTAGCAATTAAAAATAGATGATAACAATACCACCTATCCTCATTTACTTATAATCAAACTATTAGGAGCTTAGACCATGGACATTCATCATATTCAATACATTTTGGAAATCGCTAAGACGGGTTCAATCAGCAAAGCTTCTCAAAATCTTTTCGTTTCACAACCCTATTTGAGTTCAATATTAAAAAGGTTTGAAGAATCGATTGGTTTTACTATTTTCGATCGTACTCACAAAGGGGTTCAACTAACGAATGATGGCCAGCAAGTTCTTAATGATTTGGAAAAACTCGATGCCCTTTATCAGTCAATTGAAACCAAATATCTAACACCGACTAATTACTTCTCTTCGCTTTCTATTTCTGCCAGGAGGTCTTCTTATATTGCTTTTGCAATCGCCAAAATGATCAACCGCCTGCAAGAGGAACATCATAACTTATCGATCAAATTTTCTGAAACAACCAACTTACAAGTCATCGAGGATGTTAATAGTGGCAATGCAGATATTGGTATTATTCGTTTTTATACGGAGAACAAGGAGCATTTTGAAAATCAATTAAAAGCGCGTTATATTGAGTGGAAGCAGCTTTCCTCCTTTCCTCGAGTCGTTCTGATTTCCCAGCAGCACCCACTGGCTAAAAAAGAGCATTTAGCACTTAAAGACTTAGAACCCTTTACAGAAATTATCCACGGTGATTTTGAATGGGATGATTATACTGAGGCCTATTTATGGCAGAAAAAAATTAATTCCTCAAAGAAATTAATCCAAGTTTATGAGCGGGGTTCACTGCTTGACTTTATCGCTACCATTAAAGGCAGTTACACTTGGACCACAGCTACCTATCCAACGATTCTAGAAAAATACAACTTAATTGAAAAAAGCGTCTTACCGAGTCATTCGGAATGTTTAGATTATATTATTTATAAGGCGAAGCTTGAAAAATCAGTCATCCTTAAACTAGTCGAAGAGAAAATCGATGAAACGATCCAATTATTTAATTAATAAGTAGGGCGAAAATAAAAATCCCTAGAGCTAACTTCAACTCTAGGGGGTTAATCTATTCATCTTATTCTTCCAACTTCTCTCGCATATACTGACGGATTTCCTCAGCGAATTCGCGGTGGAGGGCGAAGTCAATGGTGGTCTTAATAAAGCCGATTTTCTCCCCGACGTCATAACGAATGCCGGTAAAATCATAAGCATAAACAGGTTCGACTTGGTTCAGAATTTGAATAGCATCGGTTAATTGGATCTCTCCACCCGCTCCGACTTGTTTCTTAGCTAAAAAATCAAAAATCTTAGGCGTTAAAACGTAGCGCCCCATAATGGCTTGGTTGGGTATAGAGAAAGCTGTTCCCTATTAAGACTTTTGAAAAAATTTGCTAAATATAAACAACGTTTTTGAACAATTTGATTATTTATGAGGAACGAATTAGAATAATCTTTTGGAATAAGCTAGATTACACTTGTAATAATTACTCATAAATCTATAGAAGATGGAAGTTTGAGACTTCTATTAACTTACGATAATATCATCTAAAATGAAACGAAAAATATTATCGAATGGAATATCAAAACTATAATTAAACCACATATATATTCGAGAAAGACATAAGTTAATTTTAAATATAAAAAATAATTCAAAGATTATCAATAATGGATGTAAAGGGTAGTGTCAAATAAATTGTGTAACCTACATTTTAAGATTGTAATTACCAGATTAATACTTCCATTATTTTTGATCCTAACCTCGCATTTTAGATGATCTTTCGAACGCCGTGTGGATTTGATTGCATCTGTAAGATCGATAGGTCATCTAAAATGCGAGGGAAGCAACCAACAGTCGCTAGTTTAGTCCATTAAGATACTTGCGGCTATGTGATGCCTTCTCTTAATTTCGTCTCGTTAACTGGTCGTTTTTATCTAAAAGATATTGAAGTTCAAAGGTTACTTTACCAAAGCCTTTATGTATCCGATGTCCAAACTTTGCGTTATACTCGCTAACGTAACAATAGACTGTTTTTTCCAGAGAGGCTTCTACGATACTACTGGCTTTAGGAACTTTTTTAGTGACGCTAACACTTCTTGACGGTTCTTCAAACGGACTTTCATGGAGACCTGTCTCAGTAGGTCTGTCCAACAAGATGGATGAAGAGCCATCGGAAACTCATTAGTCAGGGCCTCCGCTAACCCGGTTAATTCATCTAAAACAAAGAGCAAAACATTTTCTAGCCCCCTCTGTTTTAAATCTTAGAGAATTTCACGGTAATGAAGAGCTGACTCTGTAGGATAGACTTGAAAATCGAGTATTTCCTTATAGCCTTGAGCATCGATACCGATAATAGTATGGACGGCTTCCTTAGAGACATTTCCACGCCTTACAGGGACAAAAGTAGCCTCACAGTATAAACATACATCGTCTTGTTTAATCAGACGTTGTCGGTAAGCGGCTAATTCTTCTCCAAATGTTTTTGATAGATTGGAAATGGTCGTTGGAGAATAATGAGGACCCTACATCTTTTCGATGAGCTTTGAATCGTCACGTGTCGTCACAGCCTTTTGAACCATCCAAACAATCATCTCCTCTAGATGAGAGAGCACTTCTTGAAGACATTGGAGTGTTTTAACGTCTCATTCACCTAAACGATCACGGGGAATTTTAAGATTCAACCTGCCATATTCTGTTATTAAAGTTCTCGAATAATAGCCATTTCTAGAATTGCCTGCATGGTAGCCTTTTACTTCCCATTTCTCATCATCAAGAAAGACGATTCTTTCACTTTCAAGCAGTAGATTAATCGCTTCTTCTAAAGCCGGACGAAACAGTTCATGAACAGATTCACCTTGGGCTAGTGTTATGAATCATTTTGTGTTAAAGTCTTCCATAAGGGACCTCCTATGTGTGATTGTTTTGTGGTTATCACAATCTTACATAAGTGAGGTCTCTTTTTCTAGGGAGTCTCGGAGCTTACACAAGAAATTTTACACTATGATGTAAAGTTAAACATTTAAGAAATTTTGAATTAAATAGAGTTTCTTACTTACTATTGTAGATGGTTCTCACTTGGACTAAATAAATACTAAATATATCATATAATTTAATAAGACATTTTTAGTATGTTTTGATATAGGAATATAACTATAAAATTGTTCTTACATATCTAGATCTATCTCAAGATAGCTGTTTAAAAATTAATATTTAGCGAACACTCATAATTTTGTTAGCTTTAATAAAAAGAAAAATGATAGTAGAATTTCCTGACAAACTTCTGTATTTAACCAAAGAAAAGTTAAATTTTGTATATTTTTTACATATTCGATAATTTTAATTGTGATTTAGAAAAGAATGACTAATAAAAATAAAGTTTTTAGCTTTAATTAATAACTGATTATAAATCATAGAAATTTTTAATATTATTTTTATGTTGTTTTAAAATTTCTATGGTCTGTTTTATATATTCATTTAATGTATTTTCTTTAAAATAAGGATTTAAAATTTTTTCATCACTTTTAGTTTTAATGAGTCCTATTTTAATGGAATTAATAATATCCTCTTTTATACATTTTGAATCGATTATTGAATTAGATTTTATTCTTCCTCTTTGCCTATCACCAATATTAATTGAATAAGTACCTAAACTTGGTGCTTCAATAATTCCAGATGAAGAGTTTCCAATAAATAATTCAGCTTTGTTGATAATATTCTGGAATTCGTAATTCTCTAAATTAGTAATATAAGTTGAATTCGTTTTTTTAGCATATTTTATTACTAAATTAAATATTTCGTTAGAATGAGTATCAGCATTAGAACCTATAAAGACAAAATGATATTTATCTTTAAAATAATCTAAAGCATCAATTAATTCTGTTATTTGTGATTTTGTAGAAACCGAAGTAAGTGTCTCAGGGTGGAATAGTATAACAAAATAAGGTTCTGACCAAGGTACTGTGAAATTCTTATCAACGTTATTTAATGCATTAAATGCTCCCAAAGCTCCCATATAATAGACATTTTTAGGATGTTCACCTAACTGAATGACTCTTTGTTTGTATTGAGGTGTTGAAGTAAAATGATAGTGACTCATTTTGGTGATAGAATGCCTTATAAATTCATCATAATTACCCAAAGTAATTTCCCCACCATGTAAATGTAAGATAGTTTGCTTATTCATCGCAGCTGCTATCGATACTGCCATCATCTCATATCTATCTCCTAAAATTATTAATAGATCATATTTATTTTTACTAAAAAATTTACCGAATTTATCTAAAGCGATAGACATACTATGAATAATATTTGAATTGTCAGTGGTTTCAATAGATAATGGAGCTTCAAATTTAATTTTAAATCCATCTTTAACTATTTCTTCTTTAGTATAGCCAAATTTTCTTTCTAAGTGTGAACCCGTAACTAAAATATCTAAATCTATAGTTTCTATATTTGAAAGAGCTTTTAAATAATTTTTTACTATTCCATATTCTGCTCTTGATCCAGTAGCATAAGCAACTTTATACATCATAATTTCCTTCCTGAAATATAATTGTCTTTATTTTAGAATTTAAGAGCTCATATCCTTCTTTACTAAGATGAACTCCGTCTTCAGAGTATTTATACAAAACTTTTCCATAAGAATTATAAAAGTTTACCCAATCTATAATATGAATATTATTTAATTTAGAAATTTCATATATTGCTTTATTGTATTCTTCAATTTGAGTATTGTTAACATTGATATTTACATTGTTATGCATAATTTTAAAAATATAGATTTTACTATTCGAAAAATATTTTTTAACAAATTCTATAATATTATTAAGGGAAAATTTAAATTCTTCCTTTAAATATCCTTGTTTAATATCATTGATGCCTAACATTATAAATATATAGTTATATGAGTTACAAGTTTTCATTTTATTAATTAAGTATGTAGATATATCTTTTGCACAAGCTCCACTGATCCCAAAATTAGATATGATTTTATCAGAAACTTTTTCATAAGGATAACAATCCATCACAGAATGGCCTAAAAATAAGACCTCTCCGCCTCTATCGTAATATTTAAGTTTTTCTTTAATTCTTTTTCTTACTTTGATGGATATTTCTTCTCGAGAATTCTTTCTTGAAATAATATTAATAGCTTGATAAAAGTCCTCAGGTGTATCAAGATCGATTGATTCATTAAGAGGCATTATGTAAGCTATTGATTTGTCTCCAAAAAAATCACCTTTAAGTATATATTTTTCTGGTTTCCCTATAAAAATTGCCCCATTTGGATAGTATTCCTCATACTTTTGACGAGAATAGTTCTTATAATTAAGATTAAAATTCGACATAGTTTGGTTATTTAAAGATTTAATTAATTTACTGCTTTTATCACTTTTTGTAACAGAAACACAAAAATCAAATGGTTCTTTAAATATTTTATATGCCTCTACTATGTTGCTTTCGGTCCTAAGAGGAGAAGTAGGTTGTAGTAACGCGAAACTATCAAATGCTATACCTTCGGATTGAATTTTTTTTATTGCATGTTCTATAACCATATAAGAAGAAGCTTTGTCATCAGAAAGATTTTTATCTCTCAAAATTATTTTTGCACCATATTGCTTTGAAATTTCTGCGTATTCTATTGAATCGGTTGTAACATAAACGTTTTCACCAAAACATTTTGATTTTAATGCAGCTTCTATCGTATAAGCAATTACTGGCTTACCTTTAAGATTCATTATGTTTTTATCAGGTAAACCTTTTGATCCTGATCTAGCTGGAATTATAGCTATACTACTCATCACTTTCCTCCCACTTAAAATTAGGGTCTACAATCAAATCATCTTCTGAAAAGTTAAACATAGCTTCTTTTCCTAGAATATCATACCATTTCATTGGAGATATTCCATTTCCCGGTCTTTTAACAGTTAGGTTTTCTTCGGTGAATATTTCTCCCTTTTTTATGTTTTTATTTGCTATTATTGATTTTCGAGCTATAATCTTGTTATTTTTTTCAGATTCAGTAATAATTTTTTTATTATAACCAAACATTTTTTCAGCTCTTCTTATTTCTATTACCAAATTATTTAGTTCTTCAGGTGTTGCAGATGCATGATGATCTGGACCAGGTAAATCTTTATTTAAAGTAAAATGCTTTTCAATAATTTTAGCACCTAAAGAGACGGCCATTATCGCTGCTGTTGAGCCTACTGAGTGATCTGAAAAACCAATTTTATGATTCGGAAATATATTTTTTATTTCATTTAATGCAGTAATATTAATATCATTATCTGGAGTTGGATACTCTGTATTGCAATGTAGTATAGCTATATCATTCTTCTTAGTATTTAAAACCTTAACTGCAGTTTTTATTTCCTGTATCGTCGACATTCCAGTGGATAAAATTATTTTTTTATGTTCACATTTAATTTCAGAGATTTTTTTAAGATAGGGAAGATTTGTAATTTCTCCAGAAGGAATTTTCCAAATGTTTTGGTTTATACTTTCTAAAAACTCTATAGATTCCATATCAAAAGGAGTTGAAAAAACTATTAACCCTAAATCTTCAGCATACTTTTTTAAATTCATGTAATCTTTAAAAGATAATTCCAATTTTTTTGTCATGGCTAATTGTGACTCTTCATTGCCTGTAGTCTTAATTTGATATTTTGCTTTTGGAGCGTGCTTAGAAATTAGTCTTTTAGAATTAAAAGTTTGAAACTTTACAGCATCAACACCAGCATTTTTTGCTTTATTAACTAAAACTTTTGCAAGATTTATATCACCATTATGATTACATCCGATTTCAGCAATTACAAATACTCTGTTTTCCATTTTAATCCTCCTCTGAAATATTTAAGGGTTTAGCCGGTATCCCAACAACAGTTGAATTTTTCATAACATCTCTAATAACAACTGCACCAGAACCTACAATTGAATTTTCTTCAATCATCAATTGACCGTTTACTATAGAGCCACTACCTATAAATGCTCCATCTTTAATGATCACATCACCATTTACAGTTGAATTGGTCGAAATATTAACGTGATTTTCAACTTTTACTCCATGCTCTAATAAAGCTTTTGTATTAATTACACAATTATTTCCAATATTAACCATAGAATTTATTATAGCTAATTTTCCTATAAAGCATCCTTCACCAAGTTTTGCATTTGGAGAGACAATAGAGGTTTTATCAATAATATTAATAAGCCCGCAGTTTAATCTTTTTAATTCTTCATACCATTTTTTTCTCTTTATATTATCACCTATAGCTATAAAATATAAATAATTATTAAAGTTTTTTATTGATAATATCTCACTGCTGAGAATTGGTAATCCTAGATGGGTTCCTTTCTTCCTGTCATCAATAAAACCAACTATCTTATAATTTTCTTTATTAATTGAATCTATTACAGATTTTGCATATCCACCTGCTCCTATAATAATAATCTCAATCATTTTACTCTCCTTCTCTAAATATTACCTGGGCAGGAATTCCAACTGCAGTGGAGTTAGATGGTATATCATTAATTACTACTGCATTTGCACCTATTCGAACATTATCCCCTATCTTAACATCACCTAATATTTTTGCTCCACAGCCGATAAAACAGTTATTTCCTATAACAGGTGATTTATCAGACTTAAATGAATTTGTTCCAATAGTTACCTGATGAAAAATTATTGCGTTATCTCCTATTACAGAATTTATACTAATTATAACTCCATTGCCGCCATGTGGAATTTGAAGATTTTTGCCTATATTAGCTTGAGCTGGAAATTCACAATTTAGAAAAGTACGAACAACGATCATATCTATAAGCCTATATAAATACCATAATAGATACTTGAGGATTTTACATTCCATCTTATAATAGATATAATTTCCAGCTTTATAAATAGGCCATATAACAAAGCCTCTAAGTCCATGTAATCTAGTCCATGTATCTTTAAATTTTTGCATTTAGAGATTTCCTTTCTAAAGAATTTAAATTATTGACGTAAATACAAGCTAGAATTAAAAATGGTGTAATTAACATTGTAGCAGTTGATAGCCCAAATAAACCGCCAAATACACTAATTATTATTGAAATATATATTGGCATCATCTTAGGTTTTACACTATTAATTCTTTTCAAAAAGAAAGGTAGGCTAATAAAAAAAGAAAGTCCCAATGTAGTAATTAATATAGTTAATAATGAGTTTTTATAAAAAACACGTCCTACTCCATGCTTTAACATTGATAAAATACCTTTAAAGCCTCCACCAAAAAAATTGATGTTCTTCATTATCATTATAACTACATGATCATAATAAATTAAATAAAGGATTGTTAAGAATACAAGCAAAGAAAATAAATGTTTGATTTTTAAGTAACCTTTATTTACAAATATAACTAAAAGTATGGCTAAAATTTGAGTAGCAGCTACAACTACAGTACCACTGCTGACAGTAGTAAATAATAATCCAACAAAAGTCATTAATATTTCAGGAAATAAGTAAAAACGTTTATATTTCAAAACTTTTATTTGCTGAAGTAAAATGATAGAAAACCCAAAATACGCAAAAATTAGTCGGCCGTTCATAAATTCTAACATAATTAAAGAAGCGATAATAACTATAAAAGAATATATATAAGACTTATGATTAAATTCATGAGCTATCTTTTGAAAAGTGATAATATATAAACTCATTATTATTAAACTATAAATTGTAAAAGCTTTATCGATATCAATAAAAAAGCTGTCACTTAAAATAACTGATGGATAAGTAACAAAGTACCTTGGCCCCCATATATGACCCGCTAAAATCAATTTTATAGGATCTTCACCTAATAATGTTTCCGCTTGAGGTAAATAATTAAGTTGAATAAATTCAGAAAAACATAAATATTGATAGAATATAAGAAGAAATATGTTTAAAATTATTTCAGTCCGTGTATTTGATAATAATAATAAAATTAAAATCATTGAGGAACCTAGAATAAAAATGAAATTACTTGTTGTTAAAAAAAGCATTAATGAAATTATTATAAAGAAGAAAAAGAAAATTAATTTATAAACTTTAAATTTCAAATTATCGTCCCCTTATCTTGTGCTGAATTAATGAAACAATTTCTTTAATATAAAAATAGTCTAAAATATATAAGGAAAATACATAAATAAAAATCATAATGAAAGAATCAAATATAAAATTAAGTGAAATAAAATCAGCAATAAAATAGTTAAAAAGTTCGTAGAATATTATCATCAAAACTGTTGAAAATATAATCTTAAATATATTTTTTATAAAATTAAATGAGATAAATGTTTTGACATTTAAATTTAACTGATAAAATAAAAGAATTGAAAATAATATATTAGAAATACTCGTTGCCAATGTTATACCTCCAATACCATATTTCTTGGATAGAAGTATACTCAACATAGTATTCAATAAGACTGATATAATGGAGTTTTTCATTGGAGTAGATGTATTTTTTAAAGCATAAAAGCCTCTATTTAAAATTTCTCTTAAGCCAAAACCTATTACACCAAATGAATAGAAAAATAATGCTTGAGAAGTCATCTCTATACTATTCTTATTAAATGCTCCTCTTCCGAACATTAATGAAACTATTTCAGTAGAGAAAAAAGCCAATAGTACTGATGTAGGAACTAAAATAGCTAGGATTATTTCAATTGAATCTGAAATTATTTTTTTAAAGTTATCTAAGTCACTACTGATGAACTTTATTAAACGCGGATATATAACAATACTAATAGGTGTTACTACAATTGCTTGAATAAATTCTAAAATTCTATCTGCAAATGTAATTGAAGATATACCACCTATTACTATATATGACACAATATTTTTATCAATAATTTTACTTACTTGATCTGTCGCAGTTGTAACTATAGATGGTAAGGATATTCTTAGCATTTTTTTTATATACTTATTATTAAGATTTAATTCTAAATTATATCTAAAATTAAACCCTTTTAAAAAAGGTATTATAAAAATCAATTGAAATATTGATGCAAATAAAATTCCATAAGGAAGCAATTTTGCAGATAATATCCCGGCAAAAAACACTAAGATAGTCCAAATAAAAGTATACAGTAAATTCACAATTGATGGGACCAAAATTTTACCTTTCATTTGCAAATAACCTTTTATGACGAATGTTGAACTTACAAAAAGCACTGAAAAAATACTAACTTTGAGTAAGTCTACAGCTAGTTTTGTTGATTCTTTATTGAAACCTGGTGCAAAAATAAATATTGCTTTTTCGGGAAAAATTAATACTATAAAAAGTATAAAAGATACAATGACACTTAAAATAGTGATTAAGTTATTTGTAAATCTTTGCGCCTCACTTTCTCCTTGAGTATCGCTAACCTCTTGAAATATAGGCATATACGTTGTTTGTATAGCAGCACCTACAAATGTTAAGAAAAAACTGGGGATTCCAATTGCAATTAAATAAGCATCTGTGGTTAAGCTTGTCCCAAAGTAGAATGATAATATTAGCTGTCTAATAAAACCAAATAATTTTGAAATAATAGTTAATATAAATATAATCAATGATTCTTGTCTCATGAAAACTACCTCACTATAAATAAGAAGTTATGATATTTGAAATATTAATTTCAGGATTTAAAACATTGTCTATTTTTTTCCTTTTATTTTTTATATCTTCAAATAAGGTAGGGTCATATAAAGAATTTAAAACAACTTCTTCCATTTTTTTCAAATTGGTTAACATTATTGCACATCCCATTTCATGATATTTAACCGGATAGTCTTCATTCAAATGATTAATAACTAATAAATTTTTATCATTAGTAATTGCTTGCATACCAATTGTTGAAAAGAACGTTATTATTAGGTCTGATTTTTCTATTAGCAAACTTGAATTAATATCCTTTAAAACAAAAAGGTTTTCTATTTTACTTTTAAAAACAAAAGATTCTTCATTAGGATGAAGTTTCCATATGAAGAGAATTTTGGGGTTATTTAAAGCTATGCTTTTATATTCTTTTCTAATCTTTTCAATATCTTTTAAATTCGGTTGTGAAAAAAGCGTAACAATTTTAGAAAAAATTTGTGGTTGATAATTTTCATAAAAGTTACTTTCTTCTAATTTTTCATATCTATTAATTAAATTTGGTTGACCAGTAACTCTTATATCTTTTTCTGGGACTTTCGGAGCTATTTCTAAAAGCTTTCTTTTTGATAAGTTATTTTGAACACAAAATATTGATTTATAATCATATTTAAAATTTTTACTTATCAAATCAATAATTCTTACCACTTGTATCCCAAGATCGTTACCTTGAATTGCTGCAGCTTTTTCCGATCTTTGTCCGCTACTAACCACTATAACTTTTGGACTAACATTAGATAACAGCCTTTTAAATAAATTTAAAGGACAGAACACCTTTTTACCAAATTTTTCATAATAATCTTCAGCTCTTTGTTTTGAATTAAATTGTTTTGAAAGATCCCAAATATTTATGCCTATATACCAATAAATTACTTTGCTTGGTATTCCGGAATTTATGTCATAATTTTTTTCAAAATATTTTTCTGAAAAATATTTTATTTCTCCTAATTCTGATTCTGTAAAGAAACATTTTAGATCTTCATAGGTTTTAAATGGTATATTATTATCTTTTAAAATTTTATAACTTGAGGTTAAACTTAGAACTTGACATTTAACCCCTCTTTTTGCTAACTCATTATAAACCGGAATAATACTTTTAACATGTCCACCGCCATAAGTTACAAACAATACATCTATCATTCTATAATTCTCCCATCATTTCAAGACTAGTGTCTATCATTATAGCTGAGATGTCTATATTTTGATTTTTAAAGAAATTATAGCTTGAGCCATTATATCCAGTGACTATTATAGAGTTCAATTCAAGTACATAAGGCTTTAATTCTTTTTCATCTAATATTATATCTACTCTTGATAATCCAGGAATATTCAATGATTTGACAACTTTCAAAGCCATATCTTGAATTCTTTGCTCAATTTCAGGAGACATTTTTTCTGATTTCGCTTCTGAAAAACCATTCAATTTATATTCTTTAGCTTTGCTATAATATACAACACCTAATGACTTTGGTGAATCTTTGAGATTATAATATATTGGCACAGTGCAATCATTTCCCTCAATATATTCTTCTACAATTATTTTGTTATTAGATTGCAGACATAATTTAGCCGAATCATACATATTCTCAATATTATTAACTTTTACTGGTAAAACTATATCCTTATTAGGTTTTACTACTAAAGGAAATTTTAATTCATAAAGCACATCTTCTGTTTTATTTATGAGACTTTGGATATTGTCAAAACTAAAAAATTTTGGCGTATAAATATTATGAGCCAATATTTCTTTTTTGAATTTCAACTTATCTTTAGCTAACATACTTCTATTAAGGTTAATGTTAGTTATAAAGTTAAAATCTCTATTTCCAACTAGTTCCAAAGCTTTTATATGACCGGTTCCTATCAAAACTTTTTTCACATTTAATCTATTAAAAAAATTAATTATTTTATTAGAATTTGATAGGTCAGTTTCTAACAAATAATCAGCTTTATCAGATCCTGGCTCACCTTTTTTACCAGCAATTAATGCGACCTTGTATCCTTTGAAATGTAATCTATCAATTAATGAATCTCCACTTGAACCTGCAATTAATCCTATAATATTTTCCAATATAATCCCTCAATTCGATTCTGTATAATTTACAACTATTTTTAAAGTTTTTAATAAAATATTAATATCTTGTTTAAAAGATATTGTTTTTGAATATAGAATTTCATACTTTCTTTTCTGTTCAGTTGAAATTGAGCTTCTTCCATTGACTTGAGCTAAACCTGTAATACCTGGTTTAACAGAGAAAAGAGTACTGTTTAAATCATCATTATTATAATTTTTTAAAGTTCCAGGACGAAAACCGACTAGACTCATATCTCCTTTTAAAACATTAAATAGTTGGGGTAATTCATCTAAACTTGTTTTTCTTAGAAATTTGCCAGCCTTAGTTATACGTGTATCATTACTTTTTGTATACTCAGGTCCTAATTTACCTGCATCGATAACCATTGTTCTAAACTTATATATCTTGAATTGCTTCTTATTTTTTCCTAATCTTGTTTGTATATAGAATATGGGTCCTTTTGAATCAATTTTAATTAATATAGATATTAATAAAAAAATAGGTAGAAGCACTATTATTAAGAAAAAAGATATAATAAAATCAAATATTGGTTTAACAGTATTTTTATAAAAGGTATTAGTCATATTTATCCTCCACTATATTGTTTACAATTTCATTAACGACTTTCTGATTTTTTTGAAAATCTGAGTTGCTATAATTAATAACTTCCTTCTCTAATGTACGAATTTTAGATACTTCGTTTTTAAAATACTCTCTTATTTCATTTAAATTATTTATTGTCGAATTTTGACTGTAGAAAGTTCTGGATAAAATAGCCATTTCTGATTTTAGTCTATAATGTTCAATTAAGATATTCTCAGCAGGTAGTAATCCTGCACCAATTTTTCCAAATCCTCCAAAACCAAATTTTATATTACTTTGATTAACTTTTTTAGAGATACTCTCAACTGTCCCATCAGTAAGTAATTCAAACATGAATTTTCTTTTTAAATCTAAGTGAAGATCATTTAAACCTACATGAATGTAATCAATTCCTGGAATTTTCAAAATTTCGTCCAACTTTTTAACCGCTTCGCTTGTTTCTAATAATAGTACAGTTTTCACTCTTTTATTAACCGAAGAGATAAAAAACTTTACCTCTTCGACCTTTTTAAAATAAGGTAACATTATTAAATCAGTTCCTGAATTTATAACATTGTCTATTTCATTTAAAGATTCGTTATTAATAGGATTAATTCTAGTTAAAATTTTTGAATTAATTAAATGACTTTTAATTTTTGATATATCATTTAAGGAATGGTTGGATATGACAGTGTCTAGATGTCCCTGCCTTTCAATTTTACCTTTGATTTCTAAATCAATAAATATCCAATCAATTCCACATTCATCTGCTATTTTTGCTAATTTTTCATTATTTGTTATATACATTAATTTCAAAAACAAATTAAGTCTTCCTTTCATTTTTAAAGAGAACCTAAACACCAATTGTTAATAATTTTAAAATTATTATTCATGAAACTATTTATAAATTGCAAATAGAACTTAGCCTCCTAGAATAAAGTAGGCCTCGCTCATGAGAAGTGTGAGTTCAATGATCCGTGTAGCTGTTTAATCTTTCTGTGAGGGTTTGAAAAGAAGCTGAGCCATGGTAGCCTGATGGGCTGAGCGGTTTATCTGGCGTTTATGCTAGGAAACCATGGCTCAGCTCCTTATCAAGCCCTCACGTCAAGCTGTTTTCTGTTCATTCTTCCACGCCTTAACAAACAC